>JAUUZV010000039.1 GCA_030592085.1 Clostridia bacterium
AATATGTTACTGTTATAATTTTATCTAATCCATTATAGGTAAAAGTCGTATAAACTCCAACCTTATGAATATCAGTTGCATAAATATCTGCACGTTTGTTATTAACTGAATAAGTTAGTGGTTTTGCTGATTTTTGATACATCATTCTTTCATAGTATGGATCATCAATATTATATATAGCTGTTTTACATAGATTAAATAATTGAGCTTTTGAAACTAGATAATCTTCAAAATCAACATGCTCTCTTTTCCCAATATGTGTTTTTGCAAGATTAGTATAAATTCCAATATCAAAATCAATCATATGTACACGTTTTTGCTTTAGAGCAATTGAAGCTACTTCCATTACTGCATATTTTATTGATTTTGATAAACTATTTACAAAAAACTGTTGAAGATCTAGTGATGCTGGTGTGGTATTTGTTGTTTTAATGTATGTATCTCCAATGAACATTCCTAAAGTTCCACTAGATGATGTGGGTAATTGGCTATATTCCATAATTGTTTTAATCATTTTTGCAATAGTTGTCTTTCCTTTTGTCCCTGTAATTCCAGTAATAGTCATTTTCTTACTTGGTTGATTGTAGAAACAATCAGCTAGTTGTGCCAAAGCAATTCGTCCATCTAAAACTTTTAAATAATTTTCAAATGGTAACGTTACTTTTTTTGTGATTATTGCACAAACTGCTCCATTTTCATAAGCTTTAGTTAAATAAGCATGGCCATCTTCATCAATACCATCAATGCATATAAACAAAAAGCCTTCTTTTACTTGTCTCGAATCATAAGCAATTCCAGCAATTTCAATCTTTTCACTACCATGGAACTCTTGATATTCAATAGTTTTTAATAATATTTCTAATTTCATACTTACTCCACATTATCAGTATATCTAAATGTTACAGTTATTATACTGCCCTTTTCAATTTTTTCCCCTTTATTAACACTTTGGTCAATACAAGTACCTAATCCTTTTGTATCAATATTTAATCCTATGGCACTTAATGCTATCTTAGCCTCATATATTGTCTTATGTAATAAATCAGGCATCATTACCTGTTGTTTTTCCTCAGGTAAGTAACTATATAATACCACAATACTTTCTTCTTTTACTATGGTTTTTGCCAAAGGATATTGGTAAGATACAGTTACATCTTCTATAATATTATCACCAATAAGAAGAGATTGTAATTGTAATTCTGCTAAAATATCAGTTGCTTGATCAATAGAATAACCAATTAATTCTGGAACTAATACATCACGTTCTATTAGTGCTTCATCAAGATTTCTAGGAACGTGTAAATATTCTAAAGTTTCTTCAATAATTTGTCCAACAACAGGTGCTGCAATAACACCTCCATAATATGATTTGCCTTGTGGGTCATGAAGTACAACTAATACAGTAATTACTGGATTATCAGCAGGTGCAAATCCACAAAATGATGCTGTATATACATTTTCTTCATCTGTTTCTGAAGTTCCTGTTTTTCCTGCCACATCGTATCCTGGTACATATGCATTTTTACCTGTACCTTCTGAAACAACACCTTGTAATACTTCTCTCATAGTTTGTGATGTTTGTGAAGATATTACTTGCCTTACTACTACAGTTTCAAATTTTTCGGCAATATTTCCTTGTGAATCAAGTAATTCTTTCACAATAAAGGGTTGTAGTAATTTACCTCCATTAGCAATGGCTGAGTAAGCTGTAATAATTTGAATAGGTGTAATTTTAAAACGTTGACCAAAAGATGCAACTGCCATATCAATTTCTTGATATTCTAACCCCATATCTTTTTGGAATAATGAATTTGCTTCTCCTTGTAAATTTATTGATGTTCTATCATAAAATCCAAACATTTCAACATATTCATAGAATAAATCTATTCCTAATAATTGAGATACCTTTACAAATACAGGATTACATGAATTGTAAATTGCTTCAAGAAAAGTTTCTTCTCCATGAGGGTAACTACGCCAACAATTTATATCCCATCCTTGTATCTCAATTTCAAAGTCGTCTGTCATAGTAGATAAAGAGATAACATTTTCTTCTAATGCCATTGAAGCGGTTATTGCTTTAAATGTTGAACCTGGTTCATATGTATCAGAAAGAGCTTTATTCCTCCATACAGTTTGATTAAGTAAATTAATATCATTAATAGAGTATCCTGTCCAGTTTGATGGATCAAATCCATCAGGACATTCTCTTGGGTTATTTAAATCAAAATCAGGTTTAGATACCATTGCTAAAATTTCACCAGTTTTAGGATCCATAACAATGGCAGTTGCTCCCCTTGCCACTTCATTCTTCGCTATTGCTTCATCAAGAGCTTTCTCTACTATATATTGTATATTTTCATCAATAGTAAGAACAACGTCTAAGCCATCATATGCTGCAATCTGATTATCTGTAGAAAAAGGGATTTCAGTACCATTTTTATCAATTTCAGAAGTAATAATTCCAGGAATTCCTTTTAGTACTTCTTCCATTGTATATTCTATTCCCATAAGGCCTTGATTATCTATTCCTGTAAAACCAATTATGTGAGCTGCTAGATTACTATTTGGATAATATCTTTTTGTATCATCTTCAATTGTAACACCTACAATATGATTATCACTTAACCAAATAAATAATTCATCGCCAACTTCCTTATCAATTTGTCTTACTAGTAATTCATATTCACTATTTTTTTCAATTTTTTCTTTTATACCCACACTACTTATTTTTAATATATCTTCTAATTCCTCTGCAAGTTTATCAACTGACATTTTATTTGATCTCATTGCAGTTGGACTTATTGATATAGTGTTAACATATATACTAATTGCTAAATCATTACCATATCTATCATAAATAGCTCCTCTTGCAGGTGTTAATGTTTGATTTCTTGTTTGTTGCTGATATGCTAATTTCTGATATTCTTCCCCTTTTATAAACTGAATATAGAAAATTCTAGCTAATAATAGAAGTGAAAATAATGCAAAAAAAACGATTATTAATAACAGTCGTTTTTTTTCTTTTTTACGTTTTAATTTTTGTTGGTTATTCACCATATTTTTTTCCTTTATAGTAGGTGAATCTACCCGAATATATCTCTGATATTCATCAGACTAACCTTAAAGTCATCAATTGACAATAGTATTTTATCATAAAATGTTAATGGTTTGGTAGCTAATGAAATTTCATCATACCTAGGAACTGAAATATATACAGTTTGATAATTATCTGGCTGATGCATTCCAAGTTGTGTCATGGCAGTATAGCGAATCTGTGGTAAATTCATATATTGATCTAATTGAAGCTGTAATGCCGAATTAACTGCTTCCTGTGACGTTAATTGATGTGATAATGAAGCTACATCATAGTTTGTTTGTGTAATATAACTATATCGTGAAATTATCCCAAATAAAGCAATAAAAACAAATAAGACCCATACAACAATGCGTCTTTTATTACTTCTAGTACTTTTATTTCCCTTCACTAAGGTTGGTTTAATCCTTTGTTTTCCCTTTAGTTCAGTCATTATGTGTTGTTCATTATTAAGTATTCTTTGAGCGTTCATAATTGACTCCCCTGTTTGTTGAAAAATACATCGGCCGGTAGTACACCGGCCGACTTCTTTTCATCTTTCGTGTCTTTTGTACTTTATAAATTTTATCTTTTGTATATGACTATCATTTATGCTCAATTACACGTAATTTTGCACTTCTTGATCGCCTATTGTTATTTAACTCTAAGTCGGATGCCAGTATTGGTTTTCTATTTATTCTTTTAAACATACTGACTTTGTGACAAACACATATTGGAAAATCGGGGGGACATTCGCATGGGTTCTCCAACTTAGAAAATATAACCTTCACAATTCTGTCTTCCAGAGAATGAAATGATATGACAGCTAACCTGCCACCTTTTTGTAGGGATTCAGCCGCCGCGACAAGGGTGTTTTCTAATGTTGTTAACTCATCATTAACTTCAATTCTTATTGCTTGAAATGTTTTCCTTGCCGGGTGCTTCCCTTTGAATCGGTCTTTAGGAGGATAGCAACTTTTCACTAGCTCTGCTAACTCTAACGTGGTTTCTATTGGGTTGTTTTTTCTTTTGTACATTATCGCGTTAACGATTCTTCTTGTGTATTTTTCCTCACCATACTTAAAAAGTATTTCTGTGAGTTTTTCTTTTGTATATGTATTGACTACTGTATATGCAGTCTTTGTTTCGCTTGTATCCATCCTCATGTCCAGTTTGGCATTTTCATGATATGAAAAACCTCTATCAACTGTGTCTAACTGATAGGATGAAACTCCTAGATCCATTAGAATCCCTAAAGTATTTTCTTTAGCATATTTTTTTATGATATTTTCAATGTTCATGTAGTTGTCCTTGACAACTATATATTTAGTTAAAAGATTTTCATCTTTAAATCTCTTAGTTACTGTATCTACTGCAGTTTGATCTCTATCAATTGCAATTAGCATTCCATCACTATCTAGTCGTTTAGCGATTTCAATGCTATGTCCACCACCTCCGGCAGTACAATCTATATATGTGCCCTTTTTGTCTATGTTCAGTGCTTCTAAGCATTCTTTTAATAAAACTGGTTCATGTGAGAATTCAATACTCATATTAAAATCCTAATATTTCTCTTGCTTTAGTAGCAGCATCAAGTTCCTCTTTTTCATTGGTTTTAAAATCTCTATAATTTGTCCAAGTTTCTGAATTCCATATTTCAGCTTTTGATCCCATACCATTCATATTAACTTCTGTTTTAATACCAGCGTATTCTCGTAATGTTATTGGGATTAATAATCTCCCCTGTTTGTCTACTTCACATTCACATGCTCCAGCTAAAAATTGTCTTATTGTTCTTCTCATTGCTTCTCCTGAAAAAGGTTGAGTTTCAATGTTTTTTACAACTTTCATCCATTCGTCCATTGGGTAAAGTATTAAGCATTTATCAGTGCTTTTTGCCACCATAAATGAAGAGCCAAGTTCTCCTCTGAACTTAAGCGGTATTATTGTTCTTCCTTTTTCATCCACTCGGTGGAGGTATTCTCCAAAAAACATAAACCCTACTTTTCATTTGTGGGAATTGACCGCAAATTTTGGGAATTATTCGATATATATCCCCACTTGGTCACCACTTGATTACATTTTAGCACCTTTTTTAAACAATTGTCAAGGAAATTGCACAAAAAAATAACCACAATATGGTTATTTAAATAAATTTTTTTATGTTTATAAATTAAATACTATGTTATCGAGTGTTTTCGCCGCATTGAAACAGATAATACAAGTCCAATTAACGCAAAATTAATAATCATGGCTGTTCCACCTCCACTTATAAAAGGTAATGGAATACCTGTTACAGGTAATATACCTAGGTTCATCCCCACATTCTCAATAAAATGAAACATCATCATACCCGCAATACCTATGGTCATAAAGCGCCCATACAAATCATTAGTTTTAGCTGATATATATATAATCCTAGCAATAATCAAAAATAATAGAATAATTACTAAACTAGCTCCAATAAATCCTAATTCTTCTCCTACCACTGAAAATATAAAATCTGTATCTTTAATTGGTAAACCACTTTGCGTTTGAGTTCCACTAAATAAGCCCATTCCAGTAAGTCTACCGCTACCAATGGCCATTTTGGCTTTATCAATATGAGATGTATCAACTCCTGCAGCACTGGGAGTAATGATACTATAGATTCTTTTTTTCTGAAAATCTTGTAGAAACAACCAAACAACTGGTAATAATGCTGCAACAACTCCTGTACCAATTGCAAACCACTTAAATCTTATTCCATATATAAATAACATAAAAATTAGTGATACAGTAAAAACAACTGCAGATCCAAATTCAGGTTGTGATAGAATTAATCCAATGGGTGCTAAAGCAGCTATAATTGTAAGTATGAATATTTTAAGTGAAAAATTTTCTTTTAAATTTGCTAAAAAAGCAGGTATTACCATCACATATGCAACTTTTGCCATCTCTGCTGGTTGAAAAGTATATCCACCCAATAATATCCAACTATTTGATCCAATGCCATCAATCTCTCGGCCATAGCCATATAAAGTAACGTAAATAAGCAAACCTATTGCAACAATAAAAATAAAATATCCCCATGGTTTAAAATAAGTATAGTCTATTAACGACAATACTATACAAATAATTACTCCAATAATTATTGAAATTAATTGTGTTCTTACAATTGAACTACCAGTATTCATAGTAGCTGTGGCACTTCTTAGGACAATAAATCCTATAACAGTTAACACAGCTACTAATAGTAAAAGTATATAGTCAAATCGTTTTATTATATTTATGCTTTTGACTTTATTAAACAAATTATTTCCTCAAAGTTATTGCTTCTTCTATTGCCTCTTCTAATACTTCTAATCCTTCAAGTAATGCTTCTTCGCTTATAACCAATGGAGGGCATACTTTTATAGTTGAACCAGCTCCAACAGGTGCAAAGAATAACAATCCCTTTTCAATTGATATCCTTACTATATCATGTGCTAAATCTAAGTCAATTTCTTTACTATTTTTTTTAGTGAAAATCATGGCCCAAACTAACCCTGAACCTTTTACATTCCCAATATATCCATTATATTTTTCTTTTAAGGTTGTTAAACTTTTTTCACATATCTTTCCAAGAGTAGCTGATTTTTCAATTAATTTATTTTCAAACATAAAATCAATATTTGCCAAAGCAGCTGCACAGCATACAGGATTTCCTGTGTGAGTACTAGTCATTTTATTAGGTCCATATAAGTCCATAACATCAGCACGTCCTATAACAGCTGATAATGGTAGTGAACTAGATATTCCTTTACCTAAACAAACAATATCAGCACTTACATCATAATGCTGAAACGAATATAGTTTTCCTGAACGTCCAAACCCAGCTTGTACTTCATCAAAAACTAACAAAATATCATTATCATTACAAAATTGGCGTAATCGTTTAACAAATCCAACAGGCATTAATTGTGCCCAACCACCTTGGAATGTTTCTGGCATAAATGCTGCAATTTGATCTGGTGTTATATTTTGTTCTTCTAAATAAGTCATCCAAGTATTAAAACAATTTTCATCAGAATAATCATCTCTTGATTCATCAGCCCAAACATATTTATATGCATTTGGGAAAGGGACTTGATTCATATCTTTATCAATATTAACAATCCATTCTTTTGCAGAAGGTGAACCGCCTGCCATTTGCGAACCCATAGTTCTACCATGAAAATCATCAATAAATGTAATAATCTTTATTTTTTTTGTTCCACCAACTTTTTGCCCATATGTTCTAGAAAGTTTAATAGCACATTCACAAGATTCACTACCTGTAGTTAATAAAAATGCTTTATCAAGTGGGTTTGGTGAAATTTCTACTAGTTTTTTTACTAAATCAGCACGTACTTCTGTGGGAAAACAATAATTGTGCATTAAATCACTATTAACCATTTCAATAATCGCTTTCTTTATTTGCTCATTACCATGTCCTGAGTTAGTAACTAATACTCCTGAACTAAAATCAATCCATTGATTCCCATATTTATCAAAAACTTTATCACCTTTAGCATGATCCCAAATCACTAAAGGCTGGCCTGTCATTGATTTTGGTTCATACTTTCTTAACTGTTTAACAACTTCTAAACTTTCTGGTACAGGAATTTTAGTACAGATAGTTCTATGTTTCGTTGATACTTTTGGAACCTCTCTAGGTTCTAATAAAAAACTTTTTGCCATGATGTGTCTCCTTATAAATTAAATAATATATTAATTAGTGGCATTGTCGCAATAGACAATATTGTTGATAATCCTATAAATGATGCCATTAATTTTTCATCTGCTCCCATTTCCCTTGCAAATACATAACTTGATATAGCTACTGGAGTAGATAACAATGTTACACCAATACTTAAATCAAGCCCTTGTAAGCCAAATACCCATATACCTAAAAAATAGGCAATAACTGGAACAATTAACAATCTAATTAAACTTATTCCAGTAACCATAAGTAAATTTTCTCGAAGATATCTAAATGTAATTGAACCACCAATTAAAATTAGCGCCATTGGTAATGCAATTCTCCCAGACATTTCAAATACACTATCAATTGCAACTATATCAAGTATTCTAATATCAAATAATGAAACTAATATACCAGCTGCAATTGCAATTAGAAATGGATTCTTTAATATATTAATAATAGTTTTTCTTGTTTTTTGTGCAAGGTTAATAGTGTTATTATCTTCTCTAAATATTTCCAAACTAATAATTGCAATAATATTCACAACTGGTATTTCAAATCCATTAACTAAAGTTGCTTTGGCTAATGCTAATTCACCAAATACATTTTTTGATACATGCAATCCAATATATGCTTGATTATTTCTATAACACGCTTGATGAAACGAACCTCGCTTCTTTTTATCTTTAATTGTATATGCAAAAAACATACCAATTGCAAATGTTATTAGTAAAATTGATATGTTGTGCATGACAAGTGAAATTGAAAAGGCTTGTGAAAAGTCATATGAAGCTATACTACGAAAAGCCATTGCAGGTAATGCAATATAAAATAACAACTTATTTAAAAAGTTCTTAACTGATTCGTTTATTAAACCAATTTTTCGTAGTGCATACCCTAATATTATAAAAAAGGCCATAGGTAACATAGCATCAAAAATGCTCATTATACATCTCTCCTATTCAAATGAAATAGCCATATCACTTGTAAAAGTAACAAATTTTCCTCCAGCATCAGCACTCATTCTCACAGCGTTATTAATAGCAACACCAATTAATGCCTGCCTTGGTAACGCTCTAGTATCTTCCATTGTCGCTAATAGTGCTTTACGTTCTTCTAATGTATTTGTTGTAGTAACTATGGTTCTTACATCGTTAATCCCTTGTACAATTGAATCATAGCCATATCCAACACATTCTTCTTCACCTGGAAAATCAAAGCTATCATACTTTTTAAAGAAATTTGGATTAAACTCATCAAACCCTTCTTCTTCAGTTGCAAAATGTGTATTTCTATCTTTGTGATCTGCCCAATATTCTCCCATAGTTCCTAACATCATCATTCCTTGGTTTGTCATGGCAGAATTATTTTCAGAATTAACCCATGAAGTTTGTACAAATTGAACTGATCCATCTTCCCACTCAATTGTTGCTTGAACAGCATCATATGCATTTTTCCCTTGAGTTGGTAAATATTTTTTTTGTCCAAAAGCTACAAGTCTTTTAGGTTTTAATCCAGTAATAAAATAATATGCATCCGCATAATGTACTCCAATATATTCAAATGGAGAACTTTTTTCACACCAGTCTTTAAATACGTCAAGAGCCATATATTTAGGTTCTTCAATCCAAGCGTGACCATGTAGCATTTCGCCTAATAAACCTTGTTTAAATTTATGTCTACAAGCTCTAATTGATCTATCATGCCTTTTATGATAATCAGTTAGTACATAAACACCTTTTTCATCTGCCATTTTAATAATTTCATTAGCCTCTTCTACTTTTAAACATAGTGGTTTTTCAACGATTACATGTTTTCCAGCTTCAATCGCTGCTTTAATAACAGGTGTATGAAAATGATCAGGTGTGGCTACAATAACAACACCATTTTCAGGTAAATTAGCTATTGCTTGTTTAAACATATCAGGATACATTTTTGTAGTTCCATCTGTTTTAGGATTAGGATATCCTGTAAATGGTGGAAACATACCTTGTAGTTTTTCAATAATATCCCCTGTTAGAGATGAAATAGAAATATTACCAACACGACCATACTTCTGTTCTTGAAATACTGTAGGTAATATAACTTCTTGTGAAATCATACCTCCACCTACAACTAATACATCAACTTTGTTCTTTGCATCCATTTTAAATCTCTCCTCTTATTTTTTTTGTTGAAGCCCTTATTACTAATTCAGGCTCTAATAGAATTTTCTTTGATTCTTTTCCCTCTAATATATCAAATAACATTGAAGCAGCAAGCTCTCCTGTTTTTTGTGAAGGTTGTCTAATAGTTGTCAAAGCAGGGTTCATCATTTTTGATATTTTAATATCATCAAATCCAACAATTGACATATCCTCTGGTATAGAAATATTATTTTGAGTTAAATATTGCATAATCCCATAAGCCACCATATCATTAACAGCAAGAATTGCTGTTGGTAAATCTCCTTCTTTTAAAAGCTTTGCTCCAAGAAGTGCACCATTCTCATATTCATTTTCTTCGTTTATTTCAACTACCTTATTATATGCAATATTATTATCTTTTAAACAATTAATATATCCTTTTAAAATATCTCTTCTGCTTTTTCTTATTAGCGGTGAAGTCAAAAAAGCAATTTTTTTGTGACCTAATTTAAGTAAATGTAAAACTGCCATATATGCACCTTTTTCATAATTAAATAGTACTTTTCCCACTTTATTTAAGTTTATTTCATCTTCTAGTGAAACTAAGCCAATTCCTTTATTTACTATATCTGAATATAATAAGTAATCATCACCAATTGATGAAATTATTAAACCCTTAACTTGTTTTTGAATTAATGTATTTACATATTGTTTTTGTCTATTTGCATCCCTTTGAGAGTTGCATAATAAAATATTGTAACCTTTTTCATATGCTTTTTTTTCGATTCCATAAATCACAGCTGGATAATATGGATTTAAAATTGTAGGAATTATTACTCCAATATCCATACTTTTATTTGTTTTCAACATTCGCCCAACAATGTTTGGTGTATATGAAAGTTGTTCTATTGCATTCTTTATTGATAATTTAGTTTGTTCTTTAATTGGATAACCATTATTTGAAAGATATCTGGATACAGTTGCAATTGAAACATTTGCAACTTTTGCTACATCATTGATTGTGGCTTTTTTATCCAAAATTCTACTCCTTATAGTAAACGTTTACTAATATTTACAATTATATATTTTTTTAATGGAAATGCAACAACTTTATTTGTTATTTTTAAAATTTAGAATATAAAAGGAATAAAATCTTTCATTGAAACAACTACCTTCTCTTTTCTGCTTTTTTCGGCTGCTAAAGCAATTGCTGTACTTAATATACCGTTATATATTTCATTATTATCCTTATTACCTACAAATAGTTTACATAGGTTTTCATCTCCACCACCATGTCCATTTGATGAAACTTTAATATCAAATACTTCACTTTTTTTATTACTAGTGTAATCCACAGTTATTTCTTGTAAAGAAAAATCAGTTCTTATTACACCTTTAGTTCCATATATAACCATTTTTCTATTACCTTTTTCAGCATGCATTGATACAGTAAAACTTGCTGTAATACCATCTTCATATTCAATAATAAGTACTTGGTGATCAACTATATCACTACTAACCATATAGGGACATAAATCATAATTAATACCTGAAAACTCAAAGTTGCTTTTATCTACATATATACATTCATTATACTTGTCACATAAACTACATTTTAAAACGTTATTCTTATTATTTGTAAAATGTATATTTGAACCAAATGATGATACAAATAAAGGTTTTTTATTAATAAACATATTAAGTAAATCAATATCATGACTACATTTCGCATTTAAGAAACCACCATTATTAATAGAATCTTTATGCCATCTTCTAAAGAAACTTGCTGCATGAATTGCTTTTAGAGTTTCATTTGCTTCAATGGTAATAATATCTCCAATAGTATTGTTTTTAATTAGTTCATTTACTTTTTTGAAAATATTTGTATACCTTAAAACAAATCCAGGTAATATTGTTAACTCATAATCATTACATTCTCTATACAATAATTCTAAGTCTTCTCTATTAGTTGCAACTGGTTTTTCAAGTAATATTTTTTTATTCCTTTTTATGGCATCAAGTATTATTTGTGGATGTGTAAAATCTGGAGTACAAATTATTACACTATCTATGTCATTATCATGTATCAAATCAATATAGTCGTTATATATTCTAATTTTTTTATTGTTGCTAAAATATTTGTTTATGACCCTATTAATTTTCAAGTTATCTATATCACATAAACCAATAATTTTTACAGATTTATCATATTTTTCAATATTATAATATGCTGTTGCCCTATTTCCTGTACCAATAATTCCAATATTCATAATTAATCCTAACAAAATTATTCTTTTATCAAAATATTATACCAACTGATTTCATATTTTCATACTTATTTGTAAAAAAAGAACACATATGATATGTGTCTTATACATTTCTAGTTCTTTAGTATAATTGTTCTCCCACTCGCCACTTAGACGAGTGGTGAACAACAGCTTAAGGGATATATTTGTATACTAATCAAAGTACATACTGAGATTATATGGTATATAACTACTCATTCATAGTGCCATCAGGTACAACTTACCTATGACCATTGTATAATATTGTTTGTTACTTTAGGACAGAATAGGGATAGATACTTTTATATAGAATCCTTCATCTTCTATTGAAGTGAAGGTAATTTTCCCATCTAATTCTTGTATTCGTTGTTCCATACCACTAAGTCCATTACCTTTTGTAAATGATGAATTCCCTTCGCCATCGTCAAATATATTAAGTGTTAATTGATCATCTTTGTATATTATAATTAGATATATATTTTCAGCCTTTGCATGTCTTAAAACATTTGTCATGGCCTCTTGGCATACTCTATATATAGCATTATATACATGAACTGGAATCATCTTATAAATTCCTTTAACTGTAACCTCAGTTTTTAACCCACTATTCTCAACATTTTCGCATAGTCTTAATAATTCTTGTCTTAATCGGAGAAGAGACACGCTTTCATAAACTTGTTCCTCATCTATAGATTTGCTTAATTGATTCATTCCTTTTCTTATTATTTCTTTAATATCTTGAATGTTATTCAAAGTTATTTCATCATTTTGATCAAATGTATCAATACAGTACTGTAATTTTAAATTTGTAACAGTTAATGTATGACCTAAAATATCATGTAATTCTTTTGCTAATGCATTTCGTTTTTCTAACGAATCAATAGTTTTTATATCATTAATATGATTTTCTAGTCTTACTCTTGTTTTAGTTAATTCAACATTTTTCTTTTGTAAATCTTCTTGCATTGTAATATATTCACTTATATCTCTAAAAATTAAAATATAACCTGTTATATTGTTTTGATAATCATATGTTGTACTTTCTACAACATTTACATATACTTGATCTTCTTGTTCCCCTTCTAGATTTTGTCTTCCTTCAATATGATTACCAGGTAATAATTTTTTTAATTCCAGTACTCGTTGATATGCTATATTACTATCATCTTTAATAGCTTTTGGATAAGCTTTTTTCAATAAATTTCTAAAGCTTTGATTAGAAGTAATTATTTTCTTTTCTTTATTTAAAATTACAACACCTTCTTGAAGATTATTTATAGCTTTATCAATACCAAAAGACTCAATATCAAATAATTTATTTGTGAAAAGATAATAACCTACTAGAATCATGTAAACACTTGCCACAGCTACAAAGAAATTAACAATTAAATTATCTATTAATAAATAATTTACAGATTTCCCTACTAAAGCGAAAAATAAAGCTATTAAAATTGTAGTATTATTTAAATCAGTTGATTTAGACTGATTTCCCCTCTTAATAATAAATATAACTATACCAACAAATATATACAAATCAGTTATTGATGAATTAATATAATAAAATAAATTACCTGTTATAACTCCAATAGACATTTCACCTATGAATAGTGAGTGAACTGGATTAGTTAATATTAACAAAAATGTAAATAAGGGATAAAGAGAGAGTAAAATAATTATAACCGGGCTAAGTAATCTATCAGTCATATAATAATATACAAAACTTATAAATAGAACACTTGTTATGCTTATAGCCAAATATTTAA
>JAUUZV010000077.1 GCA_030592085.1 Clostridia bacterium
GGCCAGCACGTCAAGCAATTGTCCGATGCGACCCTGGGCCTCGTCATAGTAATTGGAGTCCGGGTACAGGGTCAGCATAAAAATATTTTATCAATACTTCCATGTTTTTTTACTATTTCACTATCAATATCTATAAATTCCATATTTAGTTTTTTTGCAATTATTTCTCCAACTGTTGTTTTTCCACAACCTGACATTCCAATTAACGATATTATCATAGTTTTACACTCATTTTTTCATAGATTTCATTTATTATTTGTGAATCAAAAGATCTATCAAGCCAGATTTCTTGAGATTTAATAGCTTGAGCAACTAACATATATAATCCATTAGCAGTTTTTAAGTCATTTTGCTTAGCTATTTTTAGAAAAATAGTTTCTACTGGATTATATATTAAATCTATAACACATTTAAATTTTTTAATAATTGATTCACTAACAACACAATCATCAATATTTGGATACATACCAACTGGGGTTGTATTTACAAGCCCATAAAATGAATTAGTAGTTATATTTTCTAGTTCTTCATATGATATATACGAATTATTCCTTTTTGTTCTAGAAACTACTTTTATTTTATTAGCACCTTTATCTTTTAGTGCTACTTTAACACTTTCATGTGAACCACCACTACCTAATATTATCCAATTAGTTTCATTTATATTGATCTTTTGATTTTCAAGAGCTTTTAAAAACCCAAAATAATCGCTATTATCACCATAAAACTTATTGTTTTTATATGTAACTGTATTAATAGCACCTATATTCATTGCTTGTGAAGAGATTTCATCAATATATTTAAATATATCTTTTTTATATGGGATTGTTACATTTATATTATGAATACCTTCTTTTTTACACATTTTTAAAAATGGTTTTATTTCGCTTACAGTGGGAACTTCATATAACTCATAATTCCCTTTTATACCTGTTATTTCATAAAAATGTTTGTGAATAATTGCAGAATAACTATGTGAGAGTTTTTTACCAAGTAATCCTTGTTTCATTATTCACTTCCTTTACTATCATATGATCCAAGTAATTTATAATATCCACAATTAGATTTTACGATTTCTAAAGCATCTTTTACTTTTTTTTCTGTTATATTGCCTGCAATATCAAGATAAAAATAATATTCAAACTTTTTCTTAATATGTGGTCTTGATTCAATTCTTGTAATATTAATTTTAAAATCATAAAACGTTTTTAGTATTGTAAATAAGGCACCAGGAACATGAGAAGCTGTAAAAACAAAACTTGTTTTAGAAGCATTTTTATTAACTTGTAAAATCTTCTTAACAACAATAAACCTTGTTGTATTAAGTTGATTATCTTGGATATTTTCTTGTAAAATTTCAAGATTATATAATTTTGATGCTTTTTTAGAAGCAATTGCACCTTTTTGAATATCATCCCATATCGAAATATCTCTAGCAGCTACTGCAGTATTAGAGTATGGTGTTCCTAATACCTCTTTATTTGATTTAAAGTATTGTTCACACTGCATTAATGCTTGTGGGTGAGAATAAACAAAAACTAAGTCATTCTTTTTGCTTCCTTTAATCCCTAGTAAACAATGATTTATTTTAACATCAATTTGTGATGTTATAAATAAGTTGTATTCTCTTAATAAATCTAAAACATCATGAACACTTCCAGTTGAGCTATTTTCATATGGAACAACTCCTTCTTCTACCTCATCATTAGAAACTGCGATAAATAGATCTTCAAATGATTTATAATTTCTTCTTATAATTTTCTCATCATACAATTGATCCACAGCACTATCACTAAATGAGCCAAAAACTCCTTGAAAACCTACAGCCGATACTTGTTCATTTTTTTTAGTGATATAATGAATTGTTGTTGGTATTAATTGTTTTTGATAATCCTTACTAATTTCCATAATATTTTCAAAGAAACTTTTAACATAATTAGTTAAATCAATATTTTCTACTTTATCAACTGCTCTTTTAATGACTTGTTCTTCCCTAGAAGAATCAAATATTGGTATATTTGAAGCAATTTTATCATTAGCAACTTTCATAATAATTGTCATACGTTTTTCAAACAGTTCTACTAATTGACTATCAATATTATCTATTTCTTTTCTTATATCATCTAAATTACTCATTTTATTTCTCCAATATTAAATCATACATTACTAATGCACTAAGAGCTTCTACAACTGGAACGGCTCTAATACCAATACAAGGATCATGCCGTCCAGTAATTTCAATTGTAACATTTTCTTTAGTTTGTAAATTAACTGTATTTTGTTTTTTTGCAATTGATGGTGTTGCTTTCATAATTATATTAAACGATATGGGCATGCCATTAGATATTCCACCTAATATTCCTCCCATATGATTAGTTTTAGTCTTGATTTCACCTTTTTCATTAAAATATATATCATCATTAGATTGACTTCCTTTCATTGTTGAAAGAGAAACACCATCACCAAAAGATATTCCTTTTATACCCGGTATGCAGAAAAGTGTTTTTGACAATCTACTTTCAATTGATGAATCTGAATGTTCACCTAATCCAGGCGGGAAATTATATACTACAGTTTCAATAAGGCTTCCTATTGAGTCAAGTTCATTTCTTATATCATCAATATATGTTACAAGTATTTCTGATAAATTCTTATTTATTACAGGTAATACATTAGAAAGTATTAATTCTTGTTGTTTTTTTTCGTATTCTAGCTTATTTAATTTCAAATCTTGTTTAGTTCCAATAGATCTTAAATGAGAAACAATAAATATACCTTTTTTTTCCAACTCTTTTTTAGCAATTGCTCCAGCGTAAACCATTGGAGCTGTCAAACGGCCAGAGAACGGTCCTCCACCTTTCATGTCCATAGTCCCATTATACTTGATAAATGCAGTTAAATCGGCATGTGCTGGCCTAGGAGTATTAATTAGTTTAGAGTAATCCCTTGAACGTTTATTAGTGTTTTTAATAACTGCTTTAATAGTTTTCCCAGTTGTTATATCGTTTTTAATCCCGCTTTTAACAATTACTTGATCAGATTCATCTCTTAGTGTAGTTAAACGGTTTTTCCCAGGTCGCCTTCTATCCATCATTGCTTTTATATATTTATTATCTAAAATTACACCTTTTGGAAAACCATTAATAATTACACCAATTTCTTTTCCATGCGATGATCCAAATACTTCGAGTTTAAAATTATTAAAATTAATATTCACTAATTTGTCCTCCAAGTGATTGTAAATCGTGGTAAAACTCTGGGTAAGACTTATTAATACAATCTGCATTTTTTATTACAATTTGTTCCATAATAACAGGTGCAAGAGATGAAAATGCCATTGCAATTCTATGGTCATTATATGAATTAACAACACCATGTTTGATTTTATGATTGCCAATAATAGTTATTTCACTTTTTTTCTCAATAACATGAACTCTAAGTGATTGTAAATTTGTTGAAATTGCTTGTAATCTATCACTTTCCTTTTTTCGTAAACGCTGTGCATTAATTAAAGTTGTTTTCCCCTTTGCTATTGCAGCATAAACTGCTAAAGCAGGGGCAATATCAGGACACCCTGAAACATCAATAATTGTTTCCTCTTCTTGTTTTATTTGATATAAGTATTTTATTATATTTGAGTCTGGTTGAAATGTTTTTAAATTCAATCCTTTAACTGTTATATTACTACCTAACATATTCATTACATAAAAATATCCGCAATTTGACCAATCACCTTCAATTATTGCATTTGTAGCTTGATAATATTGATTGTCAATACTATATCCATTAAGTGTCTTTTCAACTTTAACACCAAATTGTCCCATAACATCAATTGTCATATCTACATAACCTTTGGATTCAAAATTCCCATTAATGATTATTTGATGTTTACCAGGAATTAATGGTAAAGCCATTAATAACCCTGAAAGGTATTGGCTAGATACATCAGATTTAATACGGTAAATACCACCTTTTAAATCTCCTTTAATAGTTAATGGTAAATTATACTCTCCATTGGAATATACAATATTATCTTGTTTATATATTTTGTATGTTTCATCTAATGGTCTCATAGGTAATCTACCTTCTCCAATAAATGTAGTTTCTCCCCCTAATGCTGCAAATACCATTGTTAAAAATCGTAAAGTTGATCCACTTTCATGGCAGTTTATAATACGTTTATCTTCAGTTTTTCTTCTTTTTGTATCAATTGTTAAAACATATCTACCAAGATATGCACTTTTTGCAAGTGATATAGTTGCTCCACTTTGTTTCATTCCTTCAATAGTTGCAACAATATCTTTAGAAAGCACAACATTATCTATTATACTAATACCTTCAGCTAAACATGCACATATAATCTTTCTATGGGCATCACTTTTTGAAGGTTGCGCCAATATTTCACCTGAAAGTTTAGAATAAGAGATTTTCATATCCATTACATTGTCTCCAACATATCATAAAATTTAACTAAACTAATTTTATGTATATATGCTTTTCCCATTTTCTGTAATAAAATTAAATGCAATAAATGATTAACATTTTTTTTATCATTACTAATAAATTTAGCAAGTTGTAATATGTTCCCAGAATATTCATATGGTAATTTATGCATTTTTAATAAATTTACTAATTGATTATAGGTTCCTTTTTCACTTAATCCATACTTTTCACTCATTTTTGTAATAAGTGCCATCCCAATAGCAATTGCTTCACCATGAGATATTTTTCCATAACCCGCTTTAGCTTCAATGGCATGTCCAATTGTATGACCAAAGTTTAATAACATTCTCTCGCCAAAATCAAATTGATCATTTTGAACTATTAATCGTTTAATATCTACACATTTTTTTATATATTTTTCACTAACTAATTTGCTACCAGCTAATAACTCTTGTGTAAATATTTCATCTTTAATGCAAGCGGTTTTAATCATCTCAGCTTTACCACATATTATTTCTCTTTCTGGTAATGTATCAAGTACTAATTTATTTATGTATACGCCAGTTGGTTGATGAAATGTTCCTACTAAATTTTTCCCTTCAGCTAAATTAACAGCCGTTTTTCCACCTACACTACTATCAACTTGAGCTAATAGTGTTGTAGGAACTTGATAATAATTTATTCCTCTCATATATATTGATGCACAAAAACCTGCTATATCTCCACATACACCTCCGCCAAATGAAATAATTACATCACTTCTTGTTAAGTTAATATCAGCCATCCTTTTTAGTATTTTTTCAACTTTTTCTAAAGTTTTGTCTTTTTCTCAAGATACAAATATCATGTCTACAGGTGCTTTATTCATAATTTTGAGAAATGCTTTACCATGATTTATAAAAGCATTATTATCTGCAATTATGAAATAATTTTTTTTCTTTTCAATTTCTTTTTGTAAAGAAATAAAGCTATCTTTACCAATAATTATTTTATAAGATTTCTCTTTTAATGAAACTTTTAAAACAGACATTATATTTCCCTTCCAATAGCTCCTGCAATAATTCTAAGTGAATTCATTAAATTGCTAAATGCGTCAGGTGTTATTGATTGTTGACCATCACTAAGTGCTTTTTCAGGATTATTATGAACTTCAACCATTAATCCATCTGCTCCAACTGCAATTGCACCTCTTGCCATTGATTCAACCATCCACCACATACCAGTAGCATGAGAAGGATCTACAACAATTGGTAAGTGTGATAATCGTTTAATAGCAGGAACTGCACTTAAATCAAGTGTATTTCTCGTATAATTTTCAAAAGTTCTTATGCCTCGTTCACATAAAATTACTTTTTGATTCCCTTCAGCCATTATATATTCTGCAGACATTAACCACTCTTCAATTGTAGCCGATAATCCTCTTTTTAACAATATAGGCTTATTAATTTTACCTAATTCTTTAAGTAGAACAAAATTTTGCATATTTCTTGCTCCTACTTGAATTATATCAACTTGTTCTTCAAAAATATCAAGTAAATCTGTTGATATTATTTCTGAAACAATTGGTAATCCTGTTTCTTTCTTTGCAATTGCTAATAAATCTAAGCCTTCGTGTCCAAGTCCTTGGAAAGAATATGGTGAACTTCTTGGTTTAAAAGCTCCTCCCCTTAAAAAGGTTACTCCTGCTTTTTTTACTTTTAAAGCAATTTCTATAATTTGTTCTTCTGTTTCAACTGAACAAGGACCTGCAATAGTAATTATTTTACCACCACCAATTTCGCTATTCCCTACTTTTACTATTGTTTTTTCAGGATGAAACATTTTATTTGCACGTTTAAATGGTTCTTGAATTCTCATGGCTTTATGAACAATTTCATTAACTGTTAATTCATCAATATCCATTGAACCTGTATCACCAATTAGACCTAAGATAGTTAAATCTCTACCAATAACTTTTTGAACAGTTACATTTTTCTTTTCAATATCTTTAACTAATTTATCAATCTGTTCCTTTGTTGCATAAGGTTTTAATACTATAACCATAAATTCCTCCTAAAATATAAAAAGAGACTCTGTTAGAGCCTCAAAATTTCTGTATATTAGTAACAGGCTCAATTACATGTAATTTATAAAATAAAAATAAAATGAAGTTGTAATTGTTAAAGTATTCATACTTTTCTCCCGTTGTTTTTTATAATCATAAGCGAATGTTGCTATATTGTCAATATTAATCAGTAATTAATTTAGCGTGTATTACCGTTCTGGAATCTAAATACCAATGGCTACAAGTTGATAAAGTTATTATAATATCATCAGAATTAACAACAACATTTGTTTCTATTAAGGATAATTCATTAACAGTATTAATATAATCCATAAATTCATCATCATTTTTAAATGTAGTCTGTAAATATTGAAAACCATCAACTTCTTCAATATACGCTGCAAATATTTCAAATTCCATATCTTCATAAAGTGAATTAAAAGTTATTATATTGTTTTCTTTACTAAAATCATCCCGAGAACTATATCCTACGTATTGGTCTAGATTAGAAAACATATATCCATTACCCATATTATGTCCATATATTATTGTATTTTTATTCATATTAACTATGTTATTTCTATAATCCATAAATATTGAAGCTGATAAAGTTTCATTCCCATATATATTATGCTCTATATAATAAGCATTATCATACCCTTGAACTACAGGGTAATCAACAGTTGTACCATTAATTCTAATCCATCCTACTACATCAATATTAATTGCTAATAAATCTTTGAATTTATCATTAACAACTAGATTTTTTGTAGGAATTGGTTGCGATGTATTTATTGGTTGTTCAGAAATTATTGGTGTTGGTTGATCACTTTCAATTACATTTGTCTCGCTTGGTTCTTCAGTATTGTTATTAACATCTGTATTTATTGGTTCACTTGTGGAATCATAATATATCCCTTGTAATAACTCAGATTCATTTTTTGCTTCTATTTTATCTAAATAACTCATCAATGATGTATACATAAATATTAGAGCAATTGAAAATGAAAATACTATTAGTAAATTTAGTACTGTTTTATTTATTCTTCTTTTTTTATTCTTTTTCATATTTTTCACTTTAACATTAAAGTGCACCAAAGACAATCCTTGGTGCACTTATATAATTTATTAAACTTTTAGTTTATTCCTCTTCATCTTCTTCTCTTTTTTTAAGAAGTGAAAAACCAGCTCCTAGAGACATTATTGATATAAGCCCTAGTGCTCCTAATGGAAGAGCTCCTGTATCTGGATTTGGTCCAGGTGTAGGTTCTGGTGGAATTATCTCTTCTTCGTATACATTAACAAGTGTATCGTCATCATCTATAACAGTTACTAACTGTGGTGAAATACCTAATGTATCAACACCTGTGTTAAATACTCCAAGTTCATCCATATTCTTAACAACTGTATACGTTCTACTTTGAGCTACATATAGTGGTGTTGTAAGAGTTACATTAAATCCTAATTGTGTATTAATCAATGTTACTCCGTTTAATGTTGTATTACCTGTATTTGTAACAACCATTGTAAATGTAACGTCTGTTCCAATAAGTACTAATGTCGCATCTGGTGAAATTGTTACAGATATTGAAGGATTATAATTTGGTGGTGGAGGTGGTATTAATCTAGCTGTTACGCTTGCGCTGTCTGTATCCTCTACCATTACTTCATCATTAATATATATCCAACCAGTTGCTGTTGCAGTATTTACAGTAGTACCAACTGATGTTGGTGTAAATGCTAGAGTTTCAATTACTGTATAGCTTTCTCCTACATCTAATGTATCGATTGTATCGTCTAATAAACCACCAAACATTGGATCTTCAATTCTTACATGTCTTAATGGTATATTTCCTGTGTTTGTCACAGTAATTGTGTAATAAGCTGTTGTCCCCACGTATACTAAACTGTTATCAACTGTTTTAACTATTGTGATTTCAGGTTCAGCGTAAGTCTCTACTGTTACAGTATCCTCATCATCTACTTCTACTCGTTCTTCTTGTACATTAATGTATATCCCTGATGCTGTAGCAATATTTACAATTTCCATATCATAAACATCGTCTAATTCAATTGTGTAAGTTGGTGCAGGATTTACTACATGTGTTGCACCAGCTGCTAGGTTAAATGGTCCATAGGATAATCCTAATGTATCATCGACTACCATTACTTCTATTAAGTCTACATTACCTGGATTTGTTACTGTTAATGTATAAGTTATAACATCTCCAACTGTACCACTCAATATATCTGCGTCTTTTTCTATTCTAATAATTGGTGTTCCATCAGTAGTTACTATCCAATTATCATCGTCAGAAACTTGACCATCTTTATATGTTCCTACAGCTTCTGCAATATTTTCAAAGAAGCCTTCTTGTAAATCTTCTAATGTTAGAACATGAACACCAGCTCCTGTCGCTATTATAGTTTGTCCTGGTTCTAAATCAGCGATTGGAATATCTAAACCGAGTTTAACATCAGTAAAGCTTACATTTGTTAATGTTACATTCCCAGTGTTTGTAATTTCAAAGTCATATGTAACAGTATCGCCAACTTCACCTACACTAATATCACCAGTTTTTATTATTTCAATTGAAGGGCTACCAAGAATTACTACTTCTTCTAAAGCAGTGTCTTCAACATACTCTCCTTCTCCTACTTGTCCATACCACCCACTTGCTACTGCAGCATTTGTTACTACTTCAGTTAAAACATCAGCGTGTACAACTAAATATGTTGCACTTGGTGAAACAGTTACACTAGCACCTGTTGCTAATGAACCTATAGGCCAATTTGAACCTGTTAAGTCATCAACTACTTCAACACCAACTAAAGGTACATTACCAGTATTAGTAACTACTATTGTATAAGTAATTGTATCACCTTCGTAATATTCTTCACCATCTGCTACTTTAGTAACTGAAATTCCCGGTGCTCCATAAACTCGAACTGATTCACTATCATTAGCATGGACTGGTTGATCCATATAAAGACCATCTGCATAAGCTGTGTTTTCTACAGAACCATACCATAAATCTTCAATTTGAATTACATAAGTAGGACTTGGGTCTAAAGTAACACTTTCACCAACAGCTAAGTCTCCTACTTCAACTGATGTACCTGTTAATGGGTCTGTAACCCAAACATTAGTTAGTGGAACATTTCCTGAATTTTCAACAGTAAGAGTATATGTTATTGTATCTCCTACTCCTCCATCTTCAATATCTGCATCTTTCATGATTGAAATATCAGGACTTCCAATTATATCTACTAATGCTTCATCAAAATCTCCTACTGTTTCTTCTTGAGCAGGATAATAACCTGTTACTCCTACAACATTTAATACACTACCTACAACTAAATCAGCAGGAAGTACTGTATATGTTGCACTTGGCGAAACTAATATACTTGCGCCAGATGTTAATGAACCTAAATTAACGTTTAATCCAAGTAATGGATCTATAACAGTAACATTTGTTAATACAACATTTCCTGTATTTGTAACTTCAATAGTATATGTTATTAATTCACCAACAGCAGCATACGCTTTATTTGCTACTTTTGTTACTTGAATTGCAGGTGATCCAAC
>JAUUZV010000136.1 GCA_030592085.1 Clostridia bacterium
CCTGGTTCGGTATTACTAGGTAATGCTTCTCCTGAAGGTTCGATTAAACGATGTTTTTTATATTTACCAGATAGCACATAATATACACCGGCAATAGCTGCAAACCATGGTGTAAATAATACGGCAAAATAAGTACCTCTTTGACCAAAATCGAAGAGGTATACTAATATATAGGCAATTGGAATTCTAAAAATGTATAACTGAACTAATGATGTAATCATTGTAAATCGTGTACCACCTGAACCATTGATAATACCATTTGATATTTGTGCAATTGCATATATAAAATAAGTCCATGAAACTAAACGAATATAATCTATGGAAACCGCGATTACTTCTTGATCGTTTGTAAAAATTGAAGAGATTTGTGGTGCAAATATATAACATAGTGAAATACCAAAAGCTAAAATAGAATAAATGTATATAATTCCCCATTTAAAACTACCAAGTACTCTGTCATATCTCTTAGCTCCCACATTTTGACCTGCAAATGCAGCAATAGCTGACCCTAAAGCCATTCCAGGCATATATATTAATGCTTCTATCTGCCAGGCAACTGACATTCCTGCAGCAAAAGTAACACCAAAACTATTTACTAACGCCATTAGAAACATGGATGAAATAGACATAGCACCATATTGAAAAGCAGTTGGTAATCCAAGTTTAAACATTTTTCTAATAATATCTTGGTGAATTCTAATTGTTTTAAATTTTACTTCGATTAAATGTTTTTGATATTTAAGGTACAAATAGCATAATATAGCAGCGACAGCTTGTGCAAAAATTGTGGCATATGCTGCGCCTGCTACTCCTAATTTAGGAAATATCCAATAACCTCCAATTAGTAGAGGATCCAAAATCATATTAATAACTGTGGCTATTATTACAAAGTACAGCGGTGTTTTTGAATCACCTAATCCACGTAAAATAGCTCCAAACATATTATACGCAAATATAAAAATCAAACCACTAAACATTATGGTCATATAAGATTGTGCATATAAAAATGCTTCAGGTGGAGTATTCACAAGTTTTAATAATGGTGTAGTTAATAATAAACCTAAAATTGTTAAAACAATTGCAGCTATTATGGAAAAAGCATAAGTTGTACTAATAGACCGTTTTAGATTGTTATGATCTTTAGCACCAAAGTATTGTGATATCAAAATTGTAGATGACATTGCAAATCCAACTGCAAGTGCAATAACAATAAAAAACACAGGCATTGAAGTTGATATAGCGGCTAATCCAGAACGACCTAATAATCGACCTAACCAAATTCTATCAACGAAAGCATACATACCTTGTAGTAAGTTTGAAAAGAAAATTGGAATTGCAAATTTAAACAATAGCTTTGGGATGCTACCACTGGTCATGTTATTAATTTTACTTATCTTTATTGCCATGAATTTGATTATAAGTGATATAATAGCAATTAACAAGGGTATAGATACATAGACTGAATAGGAGCGAAACATGAAATTTTTTGACAAAATAAAACACGGAATAACTAAGTTTTTTTATGGGAGATATGGTGTAGACCAACTAAATATATTTATTTTAATGTTATCTATTGTTCTAACATATGTTAAATATGGATTTTATGTAGCATATGTTTTATTATTTATTGCCATATTTAGGATGGTATCAAAAAATATTATTAAAAGGCGAAAAGAAGGCGCTTTGTTTAATGAAAAAATATGGTTTCCTATTCAAAAGTTATATAGGAATATTAAAAAAAGACTGACACAGAGAAAAGAGTATCGGTTCTTTGCTTGTCCAGCATGTAAAAAAACAATGAGGGTTCCTAAAAATAAAGGCAAAGTTAGATTGACATGTCCTAATTGCCAACATAAATTTATTAAAAAAACATAGAAAGAGAATAAAATGACCAATATATTATCAACATTAGAACAAGCACTATATATGATTCCTGTACTGTTAATATCGCTAACAGTTCATGAGTTTTCCCATGGTTATGCAGCGTATCGGCTTGGAGATCCTACCGCTAAAAATGCAGGACGATTAACATTAAATCCATTAAAACACTTAGATCCTATTGGGACTCTTATGATGTTAGTTGCTCATATTGGGTGGGCAAAACCTGTACCTGTAAATCCAAGGAATTTTGCTAATCCAAAACACGACATGGTTAAAGTGGGAATTGCAGGTCCACTTTCAAATATAATGTTAGCGTTTATATTTGTGGTGCCAATGTATGTAATGAATGTGGAAATGCAATTGGGGAATGCTGGAGAAGTAGGCAGATGGTTTTTTACTTTTTTCTATTTAATGTATCGAGTTAATTTAACTCTTGCTATATTTAATTTATTACCAATTCCACCACTTGACGGTTCTAAAGTATTTGGTGGTATATTACCTGATAGATATTATTATAAAATGATGCAATACGAACGATACATAGGAATTGCTTTTTTGTTAATAATTGTTTTTGCACCTGGAATTTTAAGTGGCGTTTTTGAAGTGTTATCAAAACCTTTTGATTTAGTTTTTAGTGCCTTTGGAGAATGGGTTATTAAGGTGGCATATTTTTAATGGAAAGAGAAAACAGACATTTTGCAGTTGCAGGAATTCTTTTAGTTAATAACAAAGTACTATTAGTTAGGCATACATATGGCAATGCAAAAGGTAGGCTTCTTGTTCCAGGAGGATATGTTAATAAAGGTGAAATGCCTGAACGTGCAGTTAGTAGAGAGTTTGCTGAAGAAACATCTGTTATAGCTATTCCTAAAGATATAGTAGCAATAAAAGTGACAACAAATAATTGGTATATTGTTTATGAAATGGAATATGTAAGTGGTGATGCAATAAGTGACGGTAAAGAAAATTCACAAGCCTCATATTTTACTATAAAAGAAATTCTTACTCGTGATGATGTTACTGAGACTACAAAAGAACTTCTAAGAACATATAAACATAATAAGTTAAGAAAATCATTATATTGTCCAAAAAGGTTTCAAAAAGAGGACTATACCCTCTATATATAAAATGATATAATACAGAAATAATCAAACATTAATGGAGGTTAGTTTTTTATGAAAAATAAAGTTGTTTTAAGCGGCGCGAGACCAACTGGTGCATTACACATTGGTAACTATTTTGGAGCAGTAGCAAATTGGGTTAAGCTTCAAGAAGAATATGATTGTTACTTTTTTGTTGCTGACTGGCATGCTTTAACAACTGGGTATGAAGATACTAGCAAATATAAAGAAAATATAACTGAAGTTGTTATGGATTTATATGCAGCAGGATTAGATATGGATAAATGTAATATATTCTTACAATCGGCTATAAAAAGTCATGCTGAATTGTATCTTCTGTTTTCTATGATTACACCACTATCTTGGTTGGAACGTTGTCCAACTTATAAAGATATGTTAACTCAATTATCAGAAAAGAATATTAAAACACATGGATTTTTAGGATATCCTTGTTTACAAGCTGCAGATATTTTAATGTATCAAGCTGATTTTGTTCCTGTGGGTGAAGACCAAGTACCGCATATAGAATTAACAAGAGAAATTGCAAGACGTTTTAACTTCTTGTTTGAAGAAGTTTTTCCAGAGCCAGTTCCACTGTTAACTAAGTCAAAAGTACTACCTGGATTAGATGGTAGAAAAATGAGTAAAAGCTATGGAAATACTATTGCTTTAAAAGATAGAGGAGAAGTACTTAATAAGAAAGTTATGAGTATGATTACTGACCCTAAGAGAATTAAGAGAACCGATCCTGGGAATCCAGAAATATGTTCAGTTTTTGCTTATCATAAGATTTTTAATGAAAGTGAAGTAGAGGAAATTCAGAATAATTGTAAAGCAGGAACAATTGGTTGTGTTCAATGTAAGAAAAATCTTGCAACTAAATTAGCAGAATTCTTAGAACCTATTCATGAAAGACGGACATATATTGAAGCAAATCCACATCTTATTGATGAAATTTTACAAAAAGGTAATAAAGCTGCAATAAAGAGAGCTAAAGAAACTATGGCAGCTACTAGAAAAGCTATGAAAATAGACTGGTAATAAACATGAATCAGCAATTATTTGATGAATATCGTATAAGACTTGAAAATTTTGAAGGTCCTTTTGACTTGCTTTTCCATCTTATAGAAAAAAATGAGATGGACATCTATGATATTAAGATAAGTGATATTACTGATCAATACATGGAGATTCTCATGGATATGCAAATATTAGATTTAGATTTTGCCAGTGAGTTTTTAGTTATGGCTTCCACATTATTACATATAAAATCAAAGTTATTGCTTCCAGTTATACAAGAAGAGGAAGAAGAATTAGATCCAAGAGAAGCACTTGTTATGCAATTACTAGAATATAGAAAATATAAGAAAGCATCCTCATATATAAAAACACAGCACGAAAGTGGGAATAAATTGTTTTATGGACATCCATCAACTGAAAATTTTGGTGAAAGTAAAAAGGTCTACGAAGTGTCTCCCATAATTTTAAAGGAAATGTACAAAGTAATTGTTGGCAGAAATGAGCGTAAAAGAAATTATAGAACAAGATATATGGCTAAGATACTTAGACATGATAAATTTACAGTTGAAAAGAAGATTAAATTTGTAGTAAAAATTTTACTTGAAAATGTTACTGTTAATTTTCATAATGTATTTAAGAAAAAAGGTACTGAAAGCCTTGAAGTGGTAGTAAGTTTTTTGTCAATCTTAGAATTAGCTAAAGAAAGCAAAGCAAAGATTAAACAAAAAAAAGTATTCAGCGATATAATTGTTGAGAGAACAGATAAATTAAAAGAGACTGACTATCAAGAATTTTTAGATATATATCAATAGGAGTCATAAATGAATGTAAATGAATTAAAAGAAATAATAAAAGCCACATTATTCGCCTATGGTGATATTGTTGCAAAGAAAAAATTATGTGATATTTTGCAAATTGATGAAAAACAATTACGAGTTGTTATGGCATCCTTGATTGAGCAAGGACAGCCAACAAACAAAGGTATATTAATTAAAGAAATAAATGACGGATATCAGATGTATACTAATCCTGAATATTATGATTATGTGAGAAAACTCTTTGAGAGGAATACCTCAAAGACTCTTTCACAAGCTGCATATGAAACCTTAGCTGTTGTTGCATATAATAAAAATGTAACGAGAGCAAAAATTGAATCAGTTAGAGGAGTTAGTGCAGGTTCAACTTTAAATACTTTATTAGATAAAGGATTTATTGAAGAAGCTGGACGATTAGAAGCACCTGGTAGACCTGTTCTTTACAGAACAACCAGTGAATTTTTAAAAGCTTTTGATTTACATACACCGGCAGACTTATTTCCAATTGAAACCTTTAGTGAAGAAAAGAAAGAAGTGTTAGAAGAATAATGGAAAAAATGAGATTACAAAAATATATTGCACATTGTGGTGTTGCTTCAAGGCGGAAAGCAGAAGAGATAATTGCAAATGGGCGAGTTACAGTAAACGATGAGATAGTTTATGAAATGGGTATTAAAGTTGATGATAATGATTTAATAAAAATTGATGGTAAAAGACTAAAACTAGAAAAACGAAAAGTTTACATACTTTTTAATAAACCAGCTGGAGTAATTACTTCATCATCAGATGAATTTGGTAGAAAAACTGTACTAGATTATCTTGATGGTGTAAAAGAACGAGTATATCCAGTGGGACGCCTTGACTATGCTACATCTGGTTTATTAATATTAACAAATGATGGAGAATTAACAAATTACTTAACCCATCCATCCCATGAAATCAGCAAAACATATATTGCAGAGTATTTTGGTAAATTAAACGATAGTCATATCGCACAACTTGAAGAAGGTATTACTATTGACGATTATATTACATTACCTGCAACTGTTAAAAAATTAGAAAATAATAGAGTAATGATTACAATTAGAGAAGGTAAAAATAGACAAGTAAGAAAAATGCTAGAAGTTCTTGGTTGTAGTGTAGGTACACTTACGCGTATTTCCATTGGACAATTACAAGATAGAAAATTAGAAAGAGGAAAATGGCGTTATCTATCAAGAGACGAGTTGCGGAGTCTTGGGTATGGTTCTAAATAATAGTCTAACAATGTCTCATGAATATGCTTTAAAGGTGTTACATAGCAATGCTATAGCCATTGATGCAACAGCTGGTAATGGTTATGACACTTTATTTTTAGCAAATCATTGTAAAAGTGTATACAGTTTTGACATTCAACAAACTGCAATTGAACACACAAGAGAATTATTATTGAAAAATAATATAAGTAATGTTGAATTAATTTTAGATTCTCATGAACGACTTAATCAATATGTTACACATCAAGTTGATTGTGTAATGTTTAATCTTGGTTATTTACCAGGTGGATCTCATCAAATATCAACAAATTACAAATCAACAATTATTGCTTTAAAGCAAGCTATGAAGCTTCTTGGAAAAAATGGATTAATCATAATTGTTATATATCAAGGACAAGATAGTGGATTTTTAGAAAAAGAAAAAATACTATCTTTTTTAACAACAATTAGCGAATCTAAATTCATAGTAATGAAATATAACTTTTGTAATCAATCAAATCATCCGCCAATCTTGGCCATTATCGAAAAAAAATAGATTATTTCATGTTGCATAAGGGTACATATTTATATATAATTGTTGTGATTAAAAATCGCGACTATAATTTTTGAGGTGGAAATAGATGACAATAGTTAACAAAGTTAATGAATTGCGTTATAAAAAGCAACAGCTCGAGCTAGGCGGAGGACAAGCCAAAATTGATAGACAGATATCAAAAGGCAAAATGACCGCTAGGCAAAGACTGGATCTTTTGTTTGATGAAGGAACTTTTATTGAAATTGGAAGTTACATTGAAACAAGAAGTATAGCTTTTGGGATGCAAAAGAAAAAAGTCCCAGGTGATGGCGTAGTAGCTGGTTATGGAAGTGTAGAAGGTAGATTGATTTTTGCATCTGCACAAGACTTCACAGTCATTGGTGGTTCTCTTGGAGAAATGCACGCAA
>JAUUZV010000180.1 GCA_030592085.1 Clostridia bacterium
ACTTAAAATATATTAAAAAAGGAGAAAGAAAAACATGAAAAACAAAACATTATTAATCGCAACAATTATCATTTCATTATTATTAGTAGGAACAGTTGCATTTGCAGCTAACGAAGCACCAGGAACAGCAGGAACAGTTGACAGCGAAGTGGTAAGACAAAGTGGCAATGGTTACAAAGGCGCAAACGGAGACAACGTACCAAGTGAAGATATGATAGCATTTTCAGATACATTGAAAGTAGAAGCAGAAGCAATTTTAAATCAACTAGTAACAGATGGGGTATTAACAGCAGATCAACTAGAAGCTATTGGTTCATTTGAAAAAGGTAAAGGTTTACACATTGAAGAAGTTCTTGGAGATGCATTAACAGAAGAGCAAGAACTAGCAATTGAAGCAGCAATGGCTGATTTCAAAGTATTAAGAGATGAAATGCACGCAACAAGAGTTAACGGTAAAGGCGGAAGCATGAATCGTTCAGAATTACAAGATTGTGAATTAGCACCAGAAGCATAAACAAAACAATTAATTTAAGAAGAGAATGGGTAACCATTCTTTTTTTTTGCATAAGGATATACTATAATAAAAGAAAACAGGAGAAAATTATGAGTATCATATGTGCTATTGGTGAATTATTAATTGACTTTACCCCAATGGGATTATCAAACCAAGGAAATAATATCTATGAACAAAATCCAGGTGGAGGACCTGCTAATGTTGCAGTAGCTACATCTATGTTAGGTCTACCAACATCATTTATTGGAAAAGTGGGTAATGATGGATTTGGACATGAGTTAAAACAGGCAATGATGGAAAAGAAGGTTGATGTTTCTTCATTAGCAATGACAGATAAATGCCATACAACCTTAGCATTTGTTCATTTAGATGATGATGGAGACAGAAGTTTTACTTTTTACAGAAAATCAGGTGCTGATATTTTATTATCTGAAGATGATATTGATTTTTCATTAATTGATGATTGTCAGTTACTTCATTTTTCTTCAGTTTCCCTAACTGATGAACCATCTAGGAGTACAACTATTAAAGCTGTAAAATATGCAAAAGAAAAAGGCAAATTAATTTCATATGATCCAAACTTACGAGAACTATTATGGGACAATTTAGAAACTGCAAAAGAAGTGATTACTAGTATGTTACCATTTGCTGATATATTAAAGATTTCAGAGGAAGAATTATTATTTTTAACTGGAGAAACAAACATGTTAACGGGTTGTAAAAAATTACAGCAGTTAGGTATTACACTAATTTTTACAACCTTAGGGAAAAAAGGATCAATGTTTTTATATAAGGATTTAACAGGAAGTGATAAAACGTATGATGTAAAGGTTGCAGATACCACAGGCTGTGGTGATAGCTTTATGGGAGCTATTATTTATAAAGTAATGAATAGAGAAAAGAGACTAGTAGATATATCTTTAGAAGAGTTACATGAAATAAGTGATTTTGCAAATGGAGCAGGTTCGCTAACTGCAATGAAAAAAGGTGGAGTTCCAGCCATGCCAACATGTAGTGATGTCGAAAAATTACAAAATGAGGCTGCTAAACTATGAAAATAAGATTGGGAGTTTTAGCATCACATGGAGGTAGTAATTTACAAGCAATTATTGATCAAATTAAAAAGGAAAATGTAAATATAGAAATTGTAGCTGTTATTAGTAATAATTCTGGTAGTTTTGCATTAAAAAGAGCAAAATCAGAAGGAATTAATGTATATCATATTAGTAGTAAAACAACTTTTGATGTGGGAGAACAAATTATAAAGGTGTTTAGACAACATCAGGTAAATCTAATTGCATTAGCAGGATATATGAAAAAAATACCTGATTCAGTATTAAAAAAATATTCTAATAGAATTTTAAATATTCATCCAGCTCTATTACCAAAATACGGAGGAGAAGGAATGTATGGAATGAATGTACATGAGGCTGTTATAAATGCCAAAGAAGAATATTCAGGTGTTACTATTCACCTTGTAAATAGTAAATATGATGAGGGTAGGATATTAAATCAACAGAAAGTACCCATCGCAAAAGATGACAGTGCAAGTACACTGGCTGAAAAAATATTATTAGTTGAACATAAATTATATTTTGCCACATTAAAACTTATATCAGAAGAAAAAATTATGTTACAATAAGAATAGATAGGGGGCAGTAAAAAAAGTGAAAGATGTTGGAAAAGGAAACTATTGGAAAATACTATTTACCATTTCATTTATCGTATACATTATTAATATGTTATCTATATTTCTGACTAATAATATGTTACTTTTTAAAAGTACATCAGGATATAATTATATATCATTGATTTTTTCTGGTATTTTTGTTTACTTATTTTATACATCTCTAAAAAAAGGAGCTCTCACTATTCGTTATATTATTACTATGTTTGTTTTACTAGTTTTCTTGCCATTTGTTGTTGCACTCGTCTTTGGAGGAATAACTTTATGACAAATATTTATCAACAACTAAAAAAATCACCAATTATTGCTGCAATAAGAAATGAAGAACAATTAAAACAAGCATTATTAACTGATGTTGATTTTATATTTATTTTATCAGCAGATATATTTAGTATTACAACATATGTAAAAAGAATTAGACAGGTAGGAAAGAGATCATTTGTTCATGTTGATCTCTTAGAAGGATTAGGAAAAGATAAAAAAGCTATTGAATTTATTGCTAGAAAAGTAAAAGCAGATGGAATTATTAGCACTAGGAGCAATCTAATAACTTATGCAAAAGAATATCACTTGTTAACTATTCAAAGATTTTTTCTAATTGATTCACAATCGCTAAAAACTTGTATTAAAACAATTAATCATATTCAATCAGATATGGTTGAAATAATGCCAGGTATAATGCCAAATATTATTAAAGCAATTTCATTAAAAGTTGAGACACCAGTTATAGCAGGTGGGTTAATTTCACAAAAAGATCAGGTTGAGGTGCTTTTAAAAAGTGGAGCTATTGGGATTTCAACTGGTAGTAGCGAGCTTTGGTAAAAAGAGAGCAAGACTAACATAAGAGAATTAGAAAATTGATATTATAAATTCATTAGTATATAATAGAGATAGTTAAATATTGGTATTGAGACTTTGAGCCATAACAGCCAAAAAAAGAGGAATCTTTTATTGTTGATGTTATGGTTTTTTATATGGAGGAAAAGAATGTACGACATCATTATTATAGGCGCTGGAGTAATTGGTGCTTTCATTGCCAGAAGTTTATCAATATATGAATTAAAAATTTGTGTAATTGACAAACATATTGATGCTGCCATGGGAACTTCTGGAGCTAATTCTGGTATTATTCATGGAGGGTATGATGCTATTCTTGGATCATTAAAATCAACTCTTAATATTAAAGGTTCTAATCAAATGAAAAAAGTTTGCATGGATTTAAATATACCTTATGAAAATTGTGAATCATTAGTAGTTGCATTTTCAAATGAAGAAAAAAAAGTTTTAGAGTTATTAAAAGAACAAGGTGAAAAAGGTGGAATTAAAGGTTTATCAATTATTGGTGGGCAAGAAATTAGAAAACTAGAGCCTAACTTAAATCACGATATAACTTGGGCATTACTATCAAAAACAGCTGCCATTGTATCACCATATAAAATGACAATAAATGCATTGGAAAATGCTGCAATTAATGGAGTGGAGTTTTTTAGAGAATACGAAGTATTAGATATTAACAAAGGTAGTGATATATTTATAGTTAAAACAGACAAAGAAAACCTAAAGGGGAAAGTGGTTATAAACTGTGCTGGTATCTTTGCAGATGAAATTTCTAAAATGGTTGGAGATGAAAGTTTCAAAATTATACCAAGAAGCGGTGAATACATTTTACTAGATAAATCAGTAGGAAATTTAGTTAATAGAGTTATTTTTCAAACACCTACAAAAGAAGGTAAAGGTGTTTTAATAACTAGAACAGTTGATGGAAATCTTTTAATTGGTCCTGATGCAAAAGTCATTAATGATAAAACATTACATGAAACTCATCGTGATGTCATAAATTACGTATATCAAAAGGGACTTAAAACAACAGATAAAATTCCCCTTCATCAATCAATTACTACATTTACAGGTGTGAGAGCTACACCTAGTACAGGTGATTTTATTATTAAGGAAAGTGAAAAATGTAAACATTTCATAAATGTGGCAGGAATGGATTCACCAGGATTATCAAGTGCCCCTGCAATTGGTGATTATGTTCTTAATTTAGTAAAACCTATGTTTAGCGATATTACTAAAAAAACAAACTACACATTAACCTTACCAAATAAAAAATACTTTTCAAATATGACAGTTAATGAAAAAAAGCAAGCAATTAAGAAAAATAATCAATATGGGAAAATAGTATGTAGATGTGAAAATGTAACAGAAGCAGAAATCGTAGAATCTATTCACATGACAATTGGTGCTACAACTGTTGATGGAGTAAAGAGGAGAACTAGAGCTGGTATGGGGCGATGTCAGGGAGGATTTTGTTTACCACAAGTAATCGATATTTTAGCTAGAGAACTTAAAATTGATAAAAAAGAAGTACAAAAAGGGGATAAAGGATCATATATATTAACAAGGAGGACTCGTGTATGAAACTTGTTGATTTAGTCATTATTGGTGGAGGCCCTGCAGGACTAGCAGCGGCTTGTCAAGCTAAGGAAAATGGTATAAACAACATACTATTACTTGAACGTGAAAGTGTGTTAGGAGGCATTTTAAAACAGTGTATCCATAATGGATTTGGATTACACTATTTTCAAAAAGAATTAACAGGGCCTGAATATGCACATGAGTTCATTGAAAAAATACATGAACTTAAAATTCCATACAAAGTAAATACAATGGTTTTATCTATACAACCTGATAAAAGCATTGTTACTACTAGTAAAGAGGAAGGTTATGTTGTATATAAGGCTAAATCAATAATATTAGCTATGGGTTGTAGAGAAAGACCAAGAGGTGCAATAAGAATACCAGGAACTAATCCAAGTG
>JAUUZV010000022.1 GCA_030592085.1 Clostridia bacterium
GGCATCGTTTTCGCTTAGTTCACGAACGTTCAAAATTTAAGGTTTCTTTTTCTAGAATGATTCAAATTGTTTTTCCTGAACTTGGTACTATTGTTTGGTCTACAACCCAAAACTCTATGCTGTATACGTTACTTGAACTACCAGGTTCTAAAGCTATATCTGATTGTCATCTAACTAGACTCACTTCTATACTCCAAAAGTATTCAAAAGGTAAATATACTCGAGATAAAGCTATTGAATTGCGTAATTTAGCTAGAAATTCTATTGGGTCTGAGTCTTTAGCACAAGCTTTTGAATTACAACAAGTTATACGTACCATTCTTTTTTTCCAAAATGAAATTAAACTTTTGGAGAAACAAATTAAGTCGATTGTTCTTATATTGGATACCCCGCTTTTATCTATCCCTGGTATATCATTTACTACAGCTGCGATGATTCTCTCAGAGATTGGTGATATCAACCGTTTTGAATCTTCTGCTAAGTTGCTTGCTTTTGCTGGATTAGAACCTTCTACATACCAGTCTGGTAACTTTACAGCTACTCATTCACGTATGGTTAAGAGAGGATCAAAATATCTTAGGTGGGCATTGTTAACATCTACAAGACTTGTTTGTATGCGTGATGCTTCATTGAATGCTTACAAAGATAAAAAACTTCAAGAAGGTAAACACTATTTTGTTGCTTTAAGTCATACTAGTAAAAAACTTGTTAGAATAATATTTCATTTGCTAAAAACAAATCAAATATATTGTCCTAACTAACACTGTTGGTTGTTCTTTATTAAGCAACATTTTGTTGCTTTTTTGTCATGCAATTATCAAGGTACAATTGTTTGAAATTTACTTCAAACTTTATTTCATTTCTCTATTGACTTCATATAGTTAGTCTTGTTGATAGTCATGTTTTACTAGATTACATTATATCAAAAAATCAATAAGTATTGATATAATTTATAAATTAAAAAAGGTAATACCTAATTTAGTTTTAAAATACTTTTCTTTTATAATTTCAATCTGTGAATCAGAATAATTATTCTCTTGTGCATTAACAATAAAATCAGCTTCTATAAGTGCTTGAAAATCTATTCCATTAACTTCATTATATGAGTGGTGTTTTGAAATTAGATATAATATTCTTTCTTGAATTTCATTTTGTAGACTATATTTCTTAAGTATTTTAGAAGCAATAGGTGGACCTTCAATTTCTTGAAGATGTCCAGCTGTACTACTGTATTTTTCCTTACAGTTATGAATACCAATATCATGTAAGATTGCTGCAACTTTGCTTATAAATGCCACTTGTTTTGACACATCTTCACTATTTAAAATTAAACAAGTATATGTATATACTTTTATAGCATGATTAATCCTAGTAATGTCACCATTATTGTATTCAATCATTTCTTGTAATATTGATTCTAGTATCATAATACTATTATATAGAGAGAAATATATAAGCGCCATAGAAATGGCGCTTATATGTTGTTTATTTATTATAATTTCTTGGATTTGGTGTTTTAACCACAAAAAACTCTAAAACAGGTTCTTTAGTGTTTGACACATTCATCTTTGTTTTGTAAGGAACATTTATTATTTGTCCAAATTTATAAGTTGCAAACTCTCCTTCATTTAATGCTAATGTTAAATTTCCTCTAACAATCACTAAATATACATTTGAATTTGAAAAATGTAATGGAAGTGCTTCATCTTTATTTAATATCACATGATTAATATTAACATGATCATCATCAACAACCTTTTCTGCTGTTTTATTGTTTCCTACTGTAAGTTCATAAATTTTTTCTATCATTTTCTTCTCCTATTCAATAATTTGACCTTCAGGTGTTAGCGTTGTAACATCCCAAGGTATCATTTTCCCACTACTAATGAGCGCCTGTTTAACTGAGTGAACAATACCACCACAGCATGGTACAGACATTTTTAAAATACTAATACTTTGTATGGAATTATTTGCTAAAATAGCTGATAATTTTTCAGCATAATTCCCACTATCAAGTTTTGGGCATCCAATCAAAGTTACTTTATTTTTCATAAATCGCTGATGAATATTTGAGTAAGCAAATGCTGTACAATCAGCGGCAATTAACAAACGAGCATTTTGAAAATATGGTGCATCTACTGGTACTAATTTTAGTTGGCAAGGCCATTGAGTTAATTGAGAACCCTCCTCAACATACTTCTGTGTTTGGCTATTTTCGCTTTCTTTATTTATACTTCGCGAAATAGTACTAGGACAACTACAAGCTGGTGGCTCTGGTGCACCTTTTGCTGCTATTCGCCTTTTCACTTCTGCTTCATCATATTCTTTTGCTTCCCTTTTTTCAATGGTTATAGCACCTGTTGGACACTCTGGTAAACAGTCTCCAAGTCCATCGCAATATGACTCTGATATTAGTTTAGCTTTTCCATGTACCATTTGCAAGGCTCCTTCATGACAAGCTGTAATACATAAACCACATCCATCACATTTTTCTTCATCTATAACAATTAAGTCTCTTAACATTTAGTACCTCCGTTATTGATTTTGTAGTTGTAGTGTAGTATAGTTGATAAACCAATTCCGTTGCAATTGCAACAGTAAGGAAAAATATGAAAAATAAATATGAAAAAATATTAATTTGTCCTCTATTTAAAGGAATTAAGCATGAGGAATTGCCTCACTTACTTCGCTGTATAAAAGCAAATTACCACTTATATACAAAAAATGATATTATTTTTATGCAAGATGATATCATTCATGAGATTGGAATTATACTATCTGGAAGCATTGATATTGCTAAAGAAGACTATGTGGGCAATAAAGTAATAGTTAATAGGTTAACTGCTGGTGATTTATTTGCAGAAGTTTTTGTTTGTTCAGGTAAAAATATAAGTCCTGTCACTGTTTTTAGCCATGGTAATAGTGAAATAATGTTTATCGATTTTTATCAATTAGTCGGTATGTGTGAACATTCTTGTTCCTTTCATCGAAAACTGATTAGTAACATGATGACCATATTAGCCAACAAAACCTTAGTAATGAATGAAAAAATGGAATATCTTTCCAAACGAACAATAGAACAAAAGCTTGCTACTTATCTAATTAATCAGATTAGAAAAAATGTTAATCTATCATTCACCATACCATATAATCGTTATGAATTAGCTGAATATCTATATAGTAATAGAAGTGCATTATCAAGGGTACTTAGTTCACTACAAGAAAAAGGTATTCTTACTTATAAAAAGAACACCTTTACAATTGTTAGTCCTAAAAAACTATATGATCTTTATACAGAAAGTTAATTTAATGGGAAATAAACTAAAGATGATCCATCTTTTTTAATCATATATATATCATATCCATCTGTAAAATAAATTCTATCACCAATAATATAAATTCCTTTTGAAAGATATTCACTACTTTCATAAATTAATGTTTCATTTGTTCCATCAAGACTAAATGTTTTAATATAATTTTCTGATTGCAAATATAATAAATTATCAGAAATATTTAAAGTAAATGAATAACCACTTAACTCAACTGCAATATCAACAATTGTTCCATCATTTAGTGATAAACGATGAACACTGCTATCATAACTGTTTTCCTGTACATAATATACATAACCCCCATGAACTAAATAAATATGAGAATAAAATGGGAATATCACAGTAGATTCTTCATCAGTTGATAGACTATATTTAACTAATCCAGGAGCTGTTCCAGCATCAGTTGCAAAAAAGTACAAATCATTACCATCAGTAGTAAAATCATGAGCTCTGAAATTTGTTAAGGACGTTTCTTCTTTGCTAGCTAAGTCATAAGAATAAATGGGACCTTGAACAAACTCTTTTGTAAAATATAATTTCCCATTAACAAATAAGTAACTATATACCGTACTGTCCATTAATTTAATAGGTTCATTTTCAAAATCATAAGTGTATAAATAATATTCACCAACCTCAAAATCGTATAACATGAAATATAGCAAACCGTTATAGTATTGTAATCCTTCCGCCTGATATTCAAAATCATTAAATATTGTAGGTTCCATTGTAGAATCATTACCATGTTGTAGCATAGTCATATAATTTACAAAGGTAATATATTTTCCTGTATATACAATATGAAGTCCATAATGACTACTTGAAAAATGATGGTTACCAATACTATCACTGCTATTGGATAATACTACTTTTTCAAGAGTAGGCACTGAAGTGGTTGGCTCAGGTGTACTTGAAGTAGTTACAGTAACAGTCGAAGTAGGTTGACTACTTTCCACTGTTGTTTGTGTTTTATCATCTTCATTTATTGTAGTACTACATGCTGTTACAAACAACAATGAAAAAATCACTAAAAGTAAAATCATTTTATTTTCAATTTTCATTTTACACCTCTTTCAAATGTATTTTACCATACTTTTACAGTTACTTTTCAACAATTTCATGTGTTATAACCAATGAGGGACTGTGTTTCTTTGTTATTTACTTCTTTCATGTATTTTGACTTTGCATAAAAATAGTATACAATATTATTAATAAACTAAGGGGTGAAAACATGAGTAACAATACAATTGAATTTGATTATGAAAATCGTTTTTATGGAACAATGCATGCACCAAATGTGGATGTAATTATTGGAAGCGACAAAGGACAAGTAGCACCCTATGACATGATGTATGGAGCCATATCTTCTTGTTTGTATGCTACATTTCTATCAATTACAAAGAAAATGAAAACATCATTTGACAGTGCTAAAATGACTGTTAGTGGCGAGAAAAGAGAAACTGTTCCCACTACGTTAAAGAAAGTTGATATTATCTTTACAATTAAAAATGCTGAAAATGAGAAAAAGATTGAAAAAGCATTTGAATATGCAACTAAGTACTGCTCTGTTTATCAAACTTTATCTCACGTAGCTGAAATGAATTATAAAATAGTTTATGATAAGAGTTAATAAATTACTGGCAAAATTCAAAAGCATATAAATCACAATGAAACATATCAAAATATACAATTATTCTTTTTCCTTGTAATTCGCTAACATCAGATGATTTATTCCAAGTTACTACTTTATTAATATCATTAGTGGTATGAATCATATCATTATCACTTAGCGTGAATCCTTTAATTGGTTTATCAAATTCATCTCTTATTTCTACTTTCATAAACCCAGTTGCAGAAGTATCTACATTTATTAATAACTGATTACCAATAAAGTTAAGAGCAGGGGTCTTTATATAACCATACTGATATCCAGTACTTGCTGAAACAAAACCATCTCTTCTCATTACCAGTCTACTAATAGCTGTAATGTTATTTGTTGGTGTAAGATTAGCTTGTTCTAGGATAGCATTTTCTCTATCTTCGTGTTTATCTCCTCTACCATAGCCATGGATTATGTCACTACCCATATAATAAAGGTACATATCATTTCCATTACCTGGAACAATACCATGAACCATATAGTGTGAATAAGCATCAAATGCATGTTTTTCACCAAGCCTAATAAAAGGTTCTCGCTCATAAAAATCCCAACTCACTCCATCTCTACTTGATGCAAACCAAGTATCTATAGGACCTGCATTCATTGGTTTATTATTTTTAAATTCTTTAATATAACGGTTATATTTAAAATAAATTCCAGGAAACATTACATAGGTATCTTCAGCAAATGGATATTTATTAACACAATTAGTATAATAATCAACAACTGGAACTTCGTGATTAGCTTCCTCTATAAAAAAAGAAGGATCGTTCTCATTTGGTTTTATAATTACTGTCATATCTTCTACAACACTAAATCCATTTAAAGTATCACATTCATCCCTTGCTATCGCTCTAACCTGCCCTCCAATTTCATAGTTTCTTCTTACGAATGTTACATATTTTTTAATGGACTCATCATAAAATATAATATTTTGCGAATCAAGATGGAATCCTCTAAAAGCATCACCTTCAACCTTTTCAAATCGTTTATCATCTAATACTTTTTCAAGCTCAAATGAAAAATGTATTCCATCATTAGAACTATAAAGTCCCATAGGTCTTTTAAGCCCATGCCTAGCTAATAACTTGTATTTATTATCTTTATCATTAGGGTCAATAAACACCATACAACCACCATCGCCTAATCCGCCTTCAACGCCTCCAGCACCAAATCCAATAACTATATTGTTATCTTTTTCATGATAGTATGGAGCAAGACCAAGAGAAGGTTTATTAAAATTAACACCATCAGTAGAGGTAGCTAAACATACAAAAGCATAAACACCGTCTTCTTTATATAATGTTTCACCGTAGTATAGCTTATAAATACCATCATCAAATAGTATAGAATTATAACCACCAATACGATGATGTGGTGAGTGATCTCTCTTAATTATTAATTCACCAGTTTTTTTTGGTTGATGTACAATTAATTTAATATTTTTTGCTGATTGAATAAATTTATTATCAATAAATAACTGTCTATTTGAATGAATATTCATATTTCTCCTTATCCTTACAAGATAATATTTGTTCCATTTATTGGACTGCCTTCTTCCTTTTATAAATAGTTATGCTACCCAAAAGTTTGTTTATATTTAGGCTTTATTTATTGTGCTTCTTGAAGAATGTGATATTCGTAGGTAAACACATAATAACGAAGGAGTTAATTCCTTTTGATTATATTTTTCCATAATTATTGGTCTTTTTCTGGAAGAATCTCCCACATAGTAAAGTTTTTTTTACCAAATAACTTTATTCCTTGATAAACTGTTACACCAATAGCAAGAAGAGTCCATAATATTCCATAAATCTTAAGTAGTGGTATAAGAATTACGCCACCTACTACAACTAAAATAAATCCTAGTATAAACCATATTATTGTTTGAAACTTATCTGCTTTTTCTCTTTTTCTCTCCATTTTACCCCTCTTAACTACTTAATTATTATTATACAAAAAACAAGTAGTTATGACTAGATAAAAAACAAAAAATTTATAAAACTTACTCTAGAGCAGTAAGAATTAGTGCATAATATTTTTCGTCTTTTATATAATCTGGAACACTATTTCCTGTTCCAAGAGCATATCCCCCCTTATTTGCTGTTATTTTTAAAAGTCCATTTGCCCTTGTTTGAATTTCTTCACAAGTATGAGTACAAATAAAATGAAGATCAATTCCACCTAAAATAGAAATTCGATCACCATATTTAGTAATTATTTGCTCAACTGGTAAAATATTATCTTCAAAGGAATGTTTAGCATCAAACGCCATATCATCAATAATAGCATCCATAACTTTTTCTAATTGTCCACATGAATGAAGAATCGCTTTTTTACCATGGGCGTGAATTAATTTGACTATCTTTTTCTGCCATGGGAAAATTAATTGTCTCATCCATGTTTCATTAATCATAGTTTGAGTGTTAAAACCCCAATCATCATTAACAATTGCAGCTCCAATTAAATCATTTCCTATTACATTTTCATAAAACTTATATAGGCTATCTCCAATTTTATCAACAACTTTTTTAACAAAATCGAGATTATCAAATAACAGTAAACACAAATTATCATACCCAAGTAATTGTGTAGTATTCTCTAATAAACCTCCTGGGCTATATATAATTGCTTTCATACCACTAGGAACTTCACTTTTTATATCATCAATATATGAGTAATCATATTTATTTGCATCAGGCCATTTATAACTAGAAAAATCTTCTTCATTTTTTATAATTGCTGTTTCATTCAGTGATATACTTTTTAAGGTATCGTGTTCATGTGGAGAAAACAAAAAACCTTCTGGATAACTTAGTGTAAAGTAGTCAAACCCAGCATTCCGATAAGCTATCATTCTTATAATGTTTTCTTGAAGAAAAGATTGACCTTTTAAACGTTGCCCACTAAGTTGTTCATACATTTTATCATTAAGAAAAAACTCAAATAAAGTGGGTCTATCTGGCACTTGATTGGCCAAGACTTTTTCAATGTTTTTAAAATTTGGTATCCTCTTGTTGGTAACTGATATGAGTTTGTTAAAATATGTCATTATATCTACTCTTTTAAAACTTTCTTTATAAAAACATCAACTAATGCCCCATCAAATTGAGTACCTTTATTATTAATCAATTCTTTTATAGCGTCTTTCTTAGACATGGGCTTTTTATAACTTCTAAGACTTGTCATAGCATCATAGGCATCTGCAATTGATATAATTCTTGACTGTAATGGGCTTTCATCTTGATATAATCCTCTTGGGTATCCTTTACCATCCCAACGTTCATGATGATATAACACATAATTAGCCATTTCTGACATCTCATTAACAGTACTTAAAATTCTATATCCAATATCAGGATGCTTTTTAATTTCCTCGTATTCTTCTACTGTTAATTTTTCCTTTTTATTAAGTATTTTTTCATCAATTGCGATTTTCCCAATATCATGTAATAATCCAACCGATTTAAGTTCATATACAAGATTCTCATTTAATTTTAAAGCAATTGCAAGTTTCTCACAATACTCAGATACTCTTCTTGAGTGTTCTTCTTCCCGTTCATTTTTCTCATGTAAAGTATTTATAATAGCATTTATAGTATTCCCTCGCATACTAGGGCTATCAAAGAGTTTTTTCTTATACATTCTATCTTCAGCTTTTTTATATATTTCACTCATATCTGTATTAATATCATATTTAGTTTCCCATCCAAATGAAATTGAAATATCTATGGACCCAAGCTTTTCAGATTTAGCCAATTTATTAATTCTCTTCACTACTGCTTCTGCTTGATATTCATCAGTTTTTGGTAATAATAGTGCAAATTCATCTCCACCTAGTCTAGCTACTATATCATCTTCACGACAGCCTTTCATAATGGCATCAGCCGCTTTAACTAAAAGTTCGTCTCCATATTCATGACCAAAAGAATCATTTATTAATTTAAGCCCATTTACATCACCCATAACAACCGTGATAGGTAAATTTCTTTTTACATTAAGTCGCTTTGACTCTTCATTAAAGAACCAACGATTATATAATTTTGTTAATTGATCATGATAACTCAAATATTCTAATTTTTCTTGTAGTAATTTTCTCTCACTTACGTCTCTCATTGAGGCATGAATCAATTTATGATTATCATATTCAATAATTGTAAGCATTACTTCAACCGGAAATACCACACCACTACTCTTTTGGTGATAAAATTCAAACCTATTTTTTTCTAATGTTTCTATGCTAGAAAAATAACCTTCTATATATTGTTTTGATGGTATTCCATTTGGTTGTTTATCAGGACAAAAATCCCATAAGTTTTTACCAACTACATCTCCTTTTAATGGATAACCAAACATCTCTAATGTTGATTTATTACAATTAACTATTTTTTTATCTTCAATAACAATTATAGAATCTGAAGTCCCATCAAAAAGTGCTCTGAAACTTTCTTTCTGTCTGTTTAATTCTTTTTCTTGATTCAAACGGTTAGTAATATTTCGCGAAATTGCAATAACCTGATTATCTGAAATTCGCGAGTATCTCATTTCATAATTTTTTATTTCTTGATTAATTTCTAATTGGTATTGCTGTTCAATTACAGTCCCTGTAGATAAAACTAGTTCAATGTTTTTTAGGGCTTCTTCAAACAAATTTTTAGTAATAAATTCCTTCATTGATTTTCCTAAAATTTGTTTTTTAGGATATAATAATTCTTTATTTTTATAATTATAAATATCAATAATTTTACAATTTCTATCAAGCACAAAAATAATATCAGGAATAGCATCAACAATAGCTGCAGATTTTCGTTTCTCTTTTACTAATTGAACAAATAAACTGTTCACTTTATCAATAAGATAGTTAATAGATTGTGTAATTTGATTTAATGGATTATTAGAATTTTCCTCCAGTCGTTCGCCAATATCACCTTTAATTGTAATTGCTGTAATTTTCTTTGATAAAGAATCAATTGGATTAAGTATTGTTCTTCTAGTTATTAAAAATAGTGCAATAAAGGTTAAAAGTGCTAATACTAGGATAATATAAAACATCCTAATTAATTGAGATTGACTTTGAATATACTCATCAAAAGTAATGAAAGTAGCTACAGTCCAATTTGTTCCTTCAATAGATTCATATTCAAGGTAACCGTGAATACCATCAAGAGTTATGTTATTTATTGATGCAGATTGAGATGTACACATTCTTTGTAAATCACTAGATATATCTTGAACATGTACAATATTTGTAATACTGTCGTTATAAATATTTGGATAATATAATACTTGACATTCACCATCAATTAAAAACGAAAAATCGCTAAACACTTCATCTGTTGGTGCTAAAAACTCTGCAAGCTCTGCAACTTTAACGTCTCCTCCCACAACACCAACTAACTGATTTTCAATATATATTGCTTTTGCAATGGTAATAATAATATGATCCCCTGAAGCATTTAAAAAAGCTTCAGTTACAATGTTTTCTTTTGACATTGCAGCTTCTTGGTACCAAGGTCTTGTTCGTAAATCAAAATCGCTAGGTGGAATCCAACCACTAGAATTGATCATTATATTATTTGTGGTTCCATAATAAATTGATGAAAAGTATTTATTGTTATCAGATAATAACGTTAAATACTGAAGAATCTCTTCATCAGTATTATTTGCCAATGTTATAAATGCTGCAGTGTCACTAACGATTTGCTCTAAACTTGATAATTCGCTTTGAATAGATTTGCTTAATATTTCATTAGTCTGTTTAATTTTATTTTCTGATATGTTGACTATGATATTATTCGCATAATTCTGTTGAAGAAAAAGGCCTAGTCCAATAAGTATTACTATAAATAGTCCAAATAAGTAAAATTCAAGTTTTAACCTTTTCAATGTGTAACTCCTAGCTAATGTTTTAAGTATCTTCTAGTGGTCATTATAGCATTAATTATTTACCTATACCAATTAAAATTACATATGTTATTTTTTTTAGAGTAAACGCATATATATCTATTTTTTTCTTGTTATAATTGTAATATAGGGAGAAATAATTATGAATTACACTTCAAAGCGAAGACATCTAGCTGTACTAAATGGAGAAATTCCAGATAGAATTCCCATTGCTCCAAGAATTTGGGCTTATCTTTTAGAACAGAAAAAAACTCATTTGCAGTTTAAACAATTATATGATTACGATCCTATCATTTGGGGAGAATCAGGCTTTCCATTTTATTTTTACGAAAATGCAGACTATCTACTTACTCATAAAAATAAAAATGCAGGAAAAGATATTAAAAAAACAATTACTGAAGTTTCAAAAGATAATGATAGCAAAAAATATGTTACTTTACATATTGATACTCCTGCTGGAAGGTTAACACAAATTCAAGCTTTCCCCGACCCTAACGATATTTCATATGGAATAAACCCAAATCCACATTTAATAGAACCTCTTATAAAAGACAGAAGTGATTTAGCCAAAATTAATTACTTAATGATTACTCCACCTTATTATCCAGAACCACTATTTAAAAAAACTGAAAAACTTGCTGGCGAAGATGGAATTGTTCATACTAGAATAACTGGTGGAGTAGATGATATGGTTGTTAATTCTCTAGGACTTGAAAATTGTCTTCTACTTTATTATGATGATAAAGATTTTTTTGTTGATGTAATTGATACTTTTCATAAGTATTATAAAAAACAAATAAAACATACTCTAGAACAAGGTGCTTCCATAATTTTCGAAGCATGGTTTAATGCTAGTTTAAGTACTGGCTGGTCCCCTAAAATGTATAGAGAATTGTTTTTAGGTAGAATTATTGAAGATATTAATTTAACTCATGAATACGATGCATTTTTCCATTTTTATGATGACGGTAAATTCATGCCATTAGCTCAGGATTTTGCTAATTCTGGAATGGATATGATAACGACTTTAACCCCACCTCCCTCAGGCGATACTGATGCTCATAAGATTAAAAAAATCATGCATGGAAAAACCGTAATGAGTGGTTACGTTGATACTATTAAAATTCGGTATGGGACTCCTAATCAAATTACAGCACAAACAAAAGAAGCCTGTGAAATATTAGGAAAAGACGGTTATTTTATATTAGGAACCTCTGATTCAATTAGAGATGGTAGTCCTAAAGAAAATATTGATGCATATTTCAATGCAGCGTTAAAATTTGGTAAATATTAATAAACATTTTTAAAATATGAAAGGATTAATCATGAAAGCAATCATGAATGACATTGATTTTAAAGCTATAACTTCAAATGATACATCTATAAGATTATATACTATTCTACAAAAATGGATTCCTTTTGTTGATGATCAATTTGCCAATTGGGACCACCGTCCAAATTGTGGTCATTTTTTTGGAGGAAGCTATTTTTACAGTGTTGAAACTGCTATTCCAATGTTTATATATTCAATTATTTCAACCAATGGCAACTATGATGAAAATATTACAGGGATTTCTAAAAAGAGTATGAAAGAAAAAGCAGTTAAAGCTCTTCGTTATCTTTGTTTTACCCATGATTTAGGACCTAAAGACTGTGTACGAGAAAAAAGTGATAATATTTATGCTAGTGAAACTAAGTGGGGTGGTAAAGACGACTTGTTCTTTAGAGCTAGTGGAATGGGCCGAACCACAACATTTGTTGCAATTTGCACATTATTACTAAAAGATTATCTAGATGAGGAGACAATAGAATATTCTCAAAAAATTGTAGAATACTATTGTGATAGATGGAGTAGTGAATTACCAAGAGTTGGAACATATTTTGATACCCAAAGTGAAGAAAACGCTTGGACTTCCATAGGAATTTCTGCTGGTTTAATTTTATTTAAAGAACATCCAAGAAGAGAGATATGGTTAGATGCATATATAAAATGGAGTCTTAACTCTGTTGTTACTTTTAAAGACAGAATGAATACTAGTAGTCATCTTGGAAAATCATTTCGTAATTATTGGATGCAAGGAGTAACTTTCCATCCTGATTTTACCAATGAAAATCATTCCTTTGTTCATCCTAGTTATGTAACAGCAGCTATAATATTGCGAGCTGAATCAGTAATATTATTTAAGTTAACAGGAAATGAAATCTTTGATTGTGCCTTTTTTAATAATGAAAACATTTATCATGAATCGGCTAAAAAATGGTTACTTAGTGATGGGCTTTTAGCACCAATTCAAGGACAAGATTGGTGGTATACAAGATACCATGAAAGACATTTATTTCATGGAGTAATGAGCCTATTTCATCAAGAAGAATATTCAACTTATTATGAAAATATCTCAATAGAGTATATGGAGAAATTACAAGATAGTCATAAGTATGGTTGCCTTCTTGAAGATAATCATGAACAAAAAATTGATGAACATGGTCATTATAGCCTCAAACATATGGAGTTTGGCTGCGTTATGTCTATTGGTTACTCCTATTTACTACATGCGTTATTTGGTGAAAACAATACAGATATTACTGAAGAAAGAATTTCTAGTGAATTAGCTGGAGTTTATGATTTCCCACATGGTGGGTCAATAATACATCGCACTAAGGACAATTTTACTAGTTTTAGTTATCGAAATAAAGTTATGGCTTTAAATTTACCAAAAGAAGGTCTCTGGTCAATTACTCCAATCGTAAGCAGTATGACAGGAGTCATTGAGTTCTATGAATGTGATATGCCATATTCGCTTTCTAATCAATTTGAAATAAGAGATTGTAATCGTTATAATATTACAAAAAGTGAACAAGGCTTTGGTATTACTTGTAAAGTAATTAGAGGTAATGAGAAAATTCATCAATACATTTCCTTTGTCTCTCTACCTAATGGTGTAACAATATATACAGATCAATTTTATATAAATAAAGACTGTCAAGTCAAACAATTCTATTCAGGCCTAATTGGCATTAGAAATGAATTCATTGATAAACTACCTGATGTAGCTAAAGGATACAGAAACGTATACACAGGCAATCATCAGTATAAGTTTAATGGCTATTTTGGTGGAGAGCATGATGATATTATTCCTATTACCCATGATGGGTACATAAATATTGATCAATCAATTGGATATTTAATCTATGGTAGTCATGATGTAACATATATTAACAAACATCACTACACTTCATGGAGAGGTGTTGAAGATCAATTATTACTTAATCATATAAAACGAAAATCATTTACTACAGGCGAAAGTATTGCTCCTTTTACAATGATTGCTCTTGCGAATTGCAATAATGAAGAAACGGCTTTATTCTATTTAAATACTATTAAATACAAGGTATCTACCGAAAATGTAACTCTTTATGAAATTAATGATTATCTAGTCTTTAATAATTTTAGTGACCAGTTGATCATGTTAAATGGTTCTACTAAGAAAAACTCAACTATAAATATCTTTAATGGTGAAACAATTATTACCAATCAACTAGTTAAGCGTATTTTACAAGTTCTACCTTTTTCATCAGATTACCTTGAAAGTTTTTGCAAGCTAACAACACTTGATAAATGCCAATTACATATTATTGCCATTAATAAAAAAATAATTATTACAAATAATGATTATCTTTCTACTACTATTATATTTTTAAATCAGTCGTACAGTATAGAATCTAATCAATCAATAACTATAAAGGTGTAAAATTATGAAAAATATGAATTTAGAAAAAATTAAAACACAATATGAATATCAGCTCATTGAAAAAATCCTTCCATTTTGGATTAATCACAGCATAGATACCACTTATGGTGGTTATATGACATGGTTAAATCATGACGGTAGTTTAATAAGCACTGATAAGTCCGTTTGGATGCAAGGTAGAGGATTATTTATTTTTTCAAAGATGTATAATCAATTTTCAAAAAATCAATGTTGGCTTGATGCAGCAACTTCAGGTTATAATTTTATTAAGAACTATTGTATTGATCAAGATAATAGACTTTTCTTTCGTATGACTAAAGATGGAAAACCACTAATTAAAAGAAGATATGTTTTTTCTGATGTTTTTGTAGCAGCTGGAATGATGGAATATTATATGGCCACAAAAAACTTAGATGCATATAATTTATCATTACAAAGTTTTAAAACAGTATATGATGTATTCTATGGAAATATAAAACTACCTTCTAAAACAATTACAGAGAACCGAACAATGAAAAACCACTCATTAATAATGATTATGATTGATTTATGTAAAACTATGAGACAGGGTGATAATTCATATAATTATGAAAAAATTCTAAAAGATGCTATATATCAAATAGAACATCACTTCTTTTTTAGTGATAAAAATATGTTAATTGAGAACGTAGGTATATTAGGTGAATACTATAGTGATATTCCAGAAGGGAGACTTTTAAATCCAGGTCATGCAATTGAAACAGCATGGTTTATTCTTGAAGAAGGTATGAAATGTGATAATCAAGCATATATTGATCTTGGTTTAAAAATTCTTGATGCTTCCTTATTAATTGGGTGGGATAAAAAAAATGAAGGATTATATGCCTTTTTAGACAGTGAAGGTTTACCACCATTTAATTTAGAATGGGATATGAAATTATGGTGGCCTCACAATGAAGCAATCATTGCTACTCTTATGGCTTACTCTCATACAAAAGACAAACATTATTTACAATGGTTTGAAAAAATAAATAAATATGTTCAAAAAAACTTCTATGATGAAAAGCATGGTGAATGGTATGGATATCTTCACAGAGACAATACTCTTGCTTCTTCTGCTAAAGGATGTATATGGAAAGGGCCTTTCCATGTTCCTAGAAGTTATATGTATGTTATAGAAATGCTAAAAAACACAGTTAAATAATTTTACTTATATCTTTACCAATCTTTAAAGGTGTAACTAAAGATGAATAACGGTTAATAACTTCGCCATCTCTATTAATTAGAAATTTCTCAAAATTCCACTTAATATCTTTACCTGCTTTTTTGGGTGAATTCTTAATTAAATATTCATATAATTCATGTCTACTATCACCATTTACATTGATTTTTGAGTACATGGGAAAAGTCACTTGATAAGTACTTTTACAAAAATTAAAAATTTCTTCATCGGTTCCTGGATCTTGTTGTTTAAACTGATTACAAGGGAACCCTATTATAGTTAATCCTTGTTCATTGTATTTTTTATATAATTTCTCTAGTCCCTCAAATTGAGGTGTAAATCCACATTTACTAGCTGTATTAACTATAAGTAGAAGTTTTCCTGTATATTCATTCAATGTGTTTTCAAAACCAAAAATATTTTTTACTTTTATATCATAAATGCTCATAATTATTCTCCTTTTGTATTTAATTATATACCCATTCTTAATCTATGGTAAAATAAATATATTAGGAGAGCTTATGGGAGTTTTTGATATTTTTCTTATTATAATAATTATTACTTGTTTTTTCTTAAAGAGCAAGTTACACAGGCAATACTTATTATTATTTCTTATTATAGGTATTATTTTTTTACAAATACTTTTAGAACCCATTAGATGGTCAATCTATGGTCTATATTTTATATGTTTTTTATACTTGCTTATTATAGTTGGAATATTAAGTAAACAATTTATTAAGAAAAAAATAATTTCCATTAGTTTAGCTATTATTATTATTATTTCAATAATATTAAGTATACTTTTCCCCATAAGTCATTTTTCAAAACCAACTGGTCCTTATAACGTGGGTACCACAATTTTTGAGGCAATCGATTTAAAGCGAAATGATCCATATGGACAATTAGATAATCGTAAAATAAGTTATCGTATTTGGTATCCAAGCGATCAACAACCCTCTGTGTCACCTATTCCATGGTTACTGCATGGAAAACAAATGACAAAGGAAATTACTAAAATGCTTTCCTACCCATCATTTTTACTAAATCAAACTGAGCATATAAGTAGTCACTCTTATTGGCAACCATCAGTTAGTTCATCAAGTGGATTGTATCCTGTTATAATTATATCTCATGGGTGGCAAGGTTTTGCCGAACTTCATACTAATTGGGCTGAATTACTAGCTAGCTATGGTTATATTGTTGTATCCATTGAACACTCTCATGGCTCTGCTGCTACCTTTTTTGGAGATGGCTCTGTTATTCCTTATAATAAAGAAACACTTGATTTTAACGTTGATGAATTAACATTTAAAAGGACATCTAATATTTTAGTTAATACATATGCCAATGATTTATTATTTGTTATTGACCAGTTAGAAGAAATAAATAAATCTGATTCGTTATTAGCTGAAAAATTAGATTTAACTAAAATAGGTGTAATTGGGCATTCAACTGGTGGAGGTGGGGCTATTGCAGCTGCAATTAAAGATAAAAGAATTGATTGTGTTTTTGGCTGTGATCCTTGGGTTGAACCACTATATAAAGAAGAAATGAATCTTGGTTTGAGCATTCCTACTATGTACCTAAGAAGTGAAGAGTGGAGTGATCGTAGTAATAATGATAATCTAAATTTATTAATTGACAATTCAAGTGGTTTTATTGGATTATATCAAATTATAAATAGTAAACATATTGATTTTTCCATGGCTTATATGTTTTCGCCAGCTACTAAATATCTAGGTAATAATATGTTCTTTAGAAATGAC
>JAUUZV010000086.1 GCA_030592085.1 Clostridia bacterium
CAATAGCTATTAGATATTTTGTAAAAGATTATCAATCGCCTGATTTTTATTGGTATTTAAAAGTGTGGTTTGAGGAGATTACTGTAAATGGAGGGTTCTTAGCTTTAAGTCAACCTATTTCAAATTATTCACCTTTATATATTTATTTCATGACAATTATGACGTATATTCCTGTTTTCTCACTTTATCAGATTAAAATATTTTCAGTAGTATTTGATTTTGTTGCAGCCTATTATATTTTTAAGATTGTACAAATAAAATATAAAGATGGGTTTGCTCCTTATTTAGCTTATGCTATTACATTGCTAATCCCAACTGTTATTTTAAATGGAGCCTATGCAGCACAATGCGATATAATCTTTACAGCTTTCTTAATAGGTATGATTTATTATTTAATAAAAGAAAAAAATGTATTAGCTATGGTGTTTTTTGGTATCGCTGTTGCATTTAAATTACAAGCGATTTTCATAGCTCCATTATTATTGGTTTTTCTTTTGCGTAAACAATTAAAATTATGGCAATTATTTATTTCACCAATTGTGTATGTTTTAACATTGCTACCTGCATATTTCATTGGTCGTCCATTTAAAGAATTAATTACTATTTATTTTACTCAAGTAGGATATTACCCATACTTAACAATGAATTGTGCGAATATTTATCAATTCTTTCCAGATGCAGAGTATGTTTTATTTAATAAGATAGGATTAATAACTACTTTTATAATAGTATTAGTAATAAGTCTGTGGTTAGGGTTGAAAAAGAGCAAACTTACAGCTGATTTAATTGTTGAGATTTCAATTCTTTTCTTATTAATTTTACCCTTTTTCTTACCACAGATGCATGAGAGATATTATTTCCCAGCAGAAGTACTTGTGGTTATATATGCATTATTTAATAAAAAGTTCTTTTATATACCAATTGCTTTAATTGCAACTGTATTTATTAGCTATGGACCATTTGTTTTTAATACCCATATATTAGATATGAGAGTTCTTGCAGTAATGATATTTGTGATTATTATATTTTTTATAACTGATATATATAAAAAAATGAAAGAAGGACCAATCAATGAATAAAATTGTTATAACAGGGGGAAGTAGAGGAATTGGTTTTCATCTTGCAAAACATTTTTTACTTAATAATTGTCAAGTAGTTATTACAGGAACAACAGAGTTAAGCGTTAATAAAGCTATTAAAAAATTAAACAACGATAAAGTATATGGATTTGTATGTGATGTGAGAGAATATAAAATGGTAGAAGGCCTTGCCCAATTTGCAGTTAAAAAATTAAATTCAATTGATATTTGGATTAATAATGCAGGAGTAAATCAATCAAGTGAATTTTTTACTAACCTATCACCAAAGGATTTTACAAAAGTGATTGATGTGAATATAAAAGGAATGATGCATGGTAGCCATGTTGCTTTAAAATTATTTAAAGAGCAAGGGTTTGGCTCGTTATATAATATGGAAGGTTATGGAAGTAATGATATGATGCGAGAAAAATTAGTTATCTATGGTACATCAAAGAGATCGCTAACCTATTTTACAAAAGCATTAGCCAAAGAAATGAAAAAAACCAATATAAATATAGGAAGGTTATCACCTGGAATGGTAATGACTGACTTTTTGAAAAATAGCATAAAAGAACATCCAGAAGACACTAGTGCAAAAAAAATATTTAATATTTTAGCTGATGAACCTGATGATGTTACTAGTTTTCTTGTAAAAAAAATATTGAAAAATAAAAAAAATAATGCACATATACAGTGGTTGTCTAATATAAAAATAATGTTTCGTTTTATAACTGCTAATCGATTTAAAAATCGTTTTTTCAAGATATAAAAAAAAGGATGGTTTAAAACCATCCTTTTAAAAAGTTTATTTTTTTATTCTGGTGTTACTAACATTTGACCAATGTAGATCATGTTAGGATCTGCAATTGTTTCTGAGTTCATCTCAAAGAGTTGAGCCCATGTTATTGCATATACTGCAGCAATACTTGATAATGTATCACCTGCAATTACTTCATAAGTTCCATCTCCACCAACATAAGTACCTTCAATAACTGTTACTCTGTTTTCTGGTAGTGGAGCAATAACGCCTCTTGCCATAATATAGTCAATTACAGATTCATCAAGAGCTTTATATTCATTGACTGTTTCTGTCATTAACATTGTATATCCATCTCCACCTGCTGCCATGAAATCATTAGTAGCTAAGATATAGGTATCTTCTAAATCAATAGGTTCACCATTAACTAGTAAATTAACAATTCTATTACCTACAGGTTTTGATAAGTCAATTGAGAATGTCATGCCACCAACATGTGGGAATTTACCTGATGCATCAGGATATGAGCTAGTTCCATATTCAAGTGCTTCTAATATAATGGCACCTGTAACTTCTTTTGTGATTATATAATTACCAAAAGGAAGAACTGTAATAATATCTCCTTTTGTAATATAACCAGCATCAATACTTGATCTAATGCCACCTCCATTTGTTATGGCCACATCTGCGCCTGACTCTTCTAACATTGCGTTAGTTACAAGATTACCCATGTTGGTTTCACCTGTTCTAACAAAGTCTCTTTCACCTTGAAGTAGTAAAGTAGTTCTACCAACTTCTTCAGATAAAATCGCTTCATGTCCTTCACTGATTGATTCAGCTAAAGCTACAACATCAACATTAGGAATTGTTTCAGCAGCATCGTCTTTTGTAATTAATGAAGCTACTTTTGCTGTTACAACATTACCTACAACAGTAATTTCTACAACGCCTAAGTTTTTATCATATTCACCAGCACTAGCAATTAAAGTACCATTTACAACAAGACCATCTGGTAATGTAGTGTGACTATGTCCATCAATAATAACATCAATGCCATCTACATCTTCTGCAACTTTTGCACTTGTGTAAATACTATCATCATCAATTCCTAAATGAGCTAGAGCTATAATTACATCGCAACCTAGTCCTTCAAGTAGGGTTACCATTTCTTGTGCTTTTTCTGAAGGGTCTGCAAATGTTAATCCTGCTACATTGTCTGGATGAGTTTTATATGTAGTTTCAGGAGTAGCTAATCCAAATATACCAACTTTAACACCATCAAATGTCATAATTTCATATGGATCTAATAATGTGGTGCTTGTTCCGGTCATTACGTTAGCTGCTATAATTGGGAAATCAGCCATATCAGCTAATTCTAATAATCGTTCATAACCATAATTGAAATCATGATTACCAGGGACCATAAGGTCATAACCCATAAGATTATAAATTTCCACAATACTTGCGCCCTCTTCTAATGTGGCAAATGTTTGACCATGGAAAGCGTCTCCTGCATCCATTAGTATTGTGTTAGGATTTAAAGCACGTAACTCTTCAACTAAAGTAGCAATCTTAGCTAAACCCATTCCATCATATTTGCCTTCAAACACTCGCGCATGAATGTCATTAGTGTGTGCAATAACAATTGTTGTGTCAGCGGCTAAAACGTTTGAAGGTATTAAAACAGTTATTAGCAACGACAAAACAAGTACTATCGTCAACAGTTTTCTTTTCATTATATTTTCCTCCTATAATAATTTATGTAAATACTTTGATTAGTATTTTACGAGTCATAAAATCAACCTAATCGATTGAAAAAGATATTCTTCTGTAAATTGCTTAAAAAATTTAAGTTTATCTGAGGTATTAAATTGTAAGATGTCTTTAGGCCCTATTCTTAATTTATAGAATATTTTATTAATGTCTCTTTAATTATAGTCTTTTTTATGTTGATTTTCAAGTAAATGAGATTTATGAATAGTCTAGTGCTTAAGTATTTAAGCACTAGAAATATGCACAATATATATATTGTATGATTATCTAGAAAAAGCTTTTTTATAGTATTTTGATTTGCCTATTAAATCATACCCATGTCCAACCCAATCATATGAATGAGCATCAGAGCCATATACATAATCAATATTATAATCATAGGATAAATTCATTATATCTTTTGAAGGATATACATCATCACTACCTACTTTGTGAAGTATAGCAAGAGAATTAATTTCTAATTTTACTTTTGTTTTTTCAAGTTCTATCATGATTTTTTTCAATAGTTCTATATGCTCATTAATATTATAAATACCCTTTTTCATGGGAAATCTTTTAGGAAGTGTGTATACCCACCGTTGTAAATCTAGATGAGCTATTATATCAAAATATCCGGATTTAATAGCTTTTAGAGAATTTTCGAAAGAAATTTTAGCATATTCATTAGGATTTAAATTAGAAGATAATATATTATATCCAGGTATATGAAAATGAGTTGCTCCCAAAAACAAATCAAACTCTCCTTGTTTTAAGTTGTTTTCAATTTCATCAGTAAAATCAGGATGATAATCAATCTCAATTCCTGTTTTAATTACAATTTTACCTTCGTACTGTTTTGCTTTTTCTGCAACAGCTAAGCAATATTTTTCTATCATACCTTTTTTAATTCTATCACCTGCATCACAAATTGATAGAGGCATATGATCTGTAAAACATATTTCATCAAATCCTTGATCAATAGCACTCTTTATAAATGCATCTGCTCTATGTGGTTCATTAGTAAGATTTGGGTGCATGTGATAATCACATTTTTTCTTTATCATATTGTTTTACTCCATATTATTTTTATTATTCTTCAAATGCTTTTAGCATTGCTATTACATTTTCACAAGGAACGTCATAGGGGAGTGCATGTGTAGGTGCTGCAATATATCCGCCATCTTCTCCAAGTATACTCATTATTCTTTTTGTTTCTTCATAGACTACCTTAGGGCTTTCAAAGGGTAAAAGTGCTTGTGTACTAATAGCTCCCCAAAATGATAATTGTCCACCAAATTGTTTCTTTATTTTCTTAATATCATATATTTCAGGTTGAAATGTATTATAACAATTAAGACCTGCATCAAGTAAATCAGGGAAAATCTCTTCAATATCTCCACAGGAATGTTGCATAATGTAAAATCCGTGTTTTTGACATGTAGCATACATTTTCTTAAGTCGTGGCAATATAAATTCACGCCACATGGCAGGACCCATTATAAGTCCGTGTTGTTGTCCCCAATCATCTCCAAAGTAGAACCCATCAATATTAGTAAATTTCCCATAGAGTTCAATAACACTAATATTAAATTCACATATTTTATCAAGTAGCTGATGAACAAATTCTGGATTTAAAGCCATGTCCATTAATAAATTTTCAAATCCTCTCATAGACCATGCTCTCTCAAATAGGGAAAAGCCAATATCTCCTATGACAAAATTCTCTTTTTTTCCAATAAGACTATCACTGATATGATTATATGCAATGCTGCTATTAAGAACGGGAAAATCCACCATGGTTATGTTTGCTTCTTTAAATAAAGGGTCATCAATTATTCCAATATCTTTATCAACACCACTTCTATTCCAAGTCACTCCAAAAAAATCTTTAAAATTTCCTGGTTTATCAATTGACTCTTCATTAATATTATTCCAATAAGTTCTATGCAGATGATTGTTGATTTTTAAAAGGTATTGTTCATCCTTTAAAAAGCTTACCATTTTTTTATGCTCTTCCATGGTAAATTCAACGTGGTAAGGAATACTATCAGATGATTGATGTGACAAACTATTAATAACTCGTTGTCTGTTATTCATGTTTTTCCCCTTTTGCTTTCTATAAAAACATTATATAATAAATCAGATAGTAAATGAACAGTTAATGGGGAATATATGAGCTCAAAAATGACAAAAAAAGATTATATAATTATTATTATTATGACAGTGCTTTATTTTGCACTAGCATTAATTAATTTAGGTGATTTTAATGCTCCTCAAACAGGTTATGTTGCAGGAGGTTCAAATAGAGAATTTATCATTGATTTTGATGAAGAAAAACAACTAGATAAAATAATGTATTACTGTGGTTTAGGTGAAGACTGGTATTCAGTTATTGCTTATGATGTTTATTATCTTAACGATCAAGGTGAATATATAGAGTTGATTACTTTAGAAAAATTTAGTAATGATATGTTTAAATGGAAACAAGCAAATGTTGATGCTTTGACATCTTCTCTTCGTTTTGTTTCTAAATATTTTACTAATGAAGAGAAAAATATTAGAGGTAATGGAGGAGAATTACTAGAAATTGCAATTTATGAGCAAGGAAATGATCAGCCAATACCAATAATAAATCATCAAATTATTACTGATTCAGCAAGTGGCTCTGTCAATTTATTTGATGAACAAGAATTTGCTGTATATGAATCAACATTTATGAACACAACATACTTTGATGAAGTATATTTTCCTAGAACAGCATATGAATATATTAATGGACTACTTCCCTATGAAAATACTCACCCTCCACTTGGAAAAATTATCATAACATGGGGAATTAGAATTTTTGGATTTACACCTTTTGGATGGAGAATTATGGGTGCTTTATTTGGAGCATTAATGTTACCTATGATGTATGTGTTTGGAAAGAGAGTATTTAAAACAACTTTTCTAGCATTTGTTCCAGCATTTTTAATGATGTTTGATTTTATGCATTTTACTCAAACACGAATTGGAACAGTTGATGGATACCTAGCATTCTTTATTCTTGTTATGTTTTACTATATGAATCAATACTTTATGAAAAAATCATATGAAATTAAATTTAGGGTAAATATTTATCCACTAATAGTGAGCGGAATTTTCTTTGGATTAGCAGCTTCTGTTAAATGGATTGGTTTATATGCAGGAGCTGGAATTGCCATAATATTCTCTTTGAAACAATTTCTTGAAATACGAGATTATAGAGCAGGGTTAATTGCAAATAAAAAATTTATTATTAACACTATGATTCCCACATTATTATTATGTTTAATTTTCTTCATTGTAATTCCAGGATTAATATACTTTGCTACTTTTAAACCAATTTTTAATTATTCTGGTACAGAAACAGTTATAGCTGATTTTTTAAGCTCACAAAAACATATGTATACATACCATGCAGGAGTTGTTACAACGCATCCATATGCTTCTCCTTGGTGGCAGTGGCCTGCTATGGTTAGACCTGTGTATTTTTATCAATTAAAAACACCTGTAGAAGGAATGTGGGGAGCTATTGCTTCATTTGGTAATCCAATGGTATGGTGGACAGGGTTTATATGTATGTTAACTACAGTTGTACTAGCATGGAATAAAAAGGACAAACGTGTAGTATTTATTTATGTGGCATACTTATCATTATTATTACCATGGGCTATTGCTCCAAGAAAAATAACATTCTTATATCATTATTTTTCATGTGTTCCTTTTATCATTTTTGCCATAACATATAATATAGAACATATCTTACAAAAGTATAAGAAAAGTAAAAAAATTATTATATTATATCTAATATTAGTAGCCGTATTGTTTGCTGTATTCTATCCAGCATTAACAGGGATTGAAGTGCCATTAAAGTATATTGAATCACTTAGATGGTTACCCTCTTGGTTCTTTTAAGAAGGAATTTGTATAATTGATTAAAACATACAGACAACTACTTATAATTATTTTTATATTTATTTTATTTTGTTATACTATTATTATCAATTATTAGGGAAGAGAAGGCAGAATGATGAAAAAAATAATTATTATTATATTATTAACATGTTTGCTAGTTAGTTGTACTACTGCTCCTGAAGAAGAGGAAATTATCTATACACCACTTAACCCAGTAGATTCATTAAATATTCAATGTATAGGTAATACAAGAGCCAAGTATTTTGAACATGAAACTTGGTCAGTTTATCTTAAAATTAAATATAATATTTCAATTAAATTAAATTATGATAGCAACACAGATGAAAATATTATTTATATACCAAAAGGTAACAATATGTATTCAAGTGTAACTCGTGCATATAATGAACTTGCTAATAGTCAAAACGCTATAGATCTTTCACAATATTATGAACGTTACGAGTGGAATCAATATATTGATGAAAAGTATATAAATCATGTAACTGATGAAGATGGAATTTATTCAATTCCAATTGTTAGTTCAGGTTATTTAACTCCTAGATTTTATGATAAAGAATTATTGGATCAATTAGAGATGGATGTACCTACAACCTTAGTACAATTCTATGATTTTTTACTTGCAGCAAAAAATCATAATAGCGATATAGAAACTTATACACCTATCTATTTAAATTCTAATGAATTACTACTAGGTTTATCTGATATTTTTAGAGGATATAATCTTTACTTAAATGATTCAGGTTCTAGCACCATTGGATATAATCCTAATACACAATCATATGAAGATATCATGTTTTCACCAGCTATTTATGAAGCAGGAGAGTATATTCGCACACTGCTTTTAAATGATTTACTCTACATATATGGTTTGAATACTATAGCTGATAATTTAATACCAAGTGATTATAAAATGGAATTATATCCATCTCAAGTACACTTTGCTACAGAGTTGAATAGAAACTTTGAGCAAGGAGACTTATTATACAATTACAATGCTAATATTCCTGAATATGATTATCTTAAAGGATACTATCTGTCTGGGAATAATGAAGAAAATCTAGTCAAAGTAAAAAAAGATGTTTCTTTTTATGTTTTTCCAAAAACTTTAAATAACCCTGATGAAACAATAGAATTATTTAATCAGATATTTACCAATAATAAATATTTCTATGACTTTAGTTATGGTATAGAAGGAACAAATTACACACGAGAAAATGAAGAAATAACATTTATTAAACCTATCGTTGGAAGTTATCCTAACTTACAATTATTAACTAGCAAAGAACAATACTTACTACAAACACCTGATAATATATTTTTAAAATCAGCACCTTCACTATTGTTTTATGAAGAAAACTCCTTTGACCTTATGGTAAATAGTTTAAGAACTACAACGAAGGATGAAAACAATAATGAACCATTTAAACTATTATTCTATCAAGGTGTATCCGTTGTTGATGCTGTTATGGAATATCGTCAAGTGTTCCTGCGAAGTGGGATGAAAGAAAAAGTAAAAGAACTTAACGAAATGATTGGTACAACTTCGAATTATGCATATATAGCAGGAGGACAAGAAGAATGAAAAAACTATTAATATTACTAATAATTTTAATGTTATTAGTAAGCTGTCAAAAAGTAAGTAATATAATTCCAGCCATTAATACAAATAACCCTGATAATCCAAAACCATCAATAACAACAAGTACTAATAACATAGAAGAGGTAAACTCACTTACTATAATATATCCAGTTATGACAAATAAAAAAGAAAAATTAGAAATTTCAACTTGGGAACAATACTTCAGCAATACTTATAATATTGACTTACACATTGAATTTATTAATTTCGAAGGACCTAAGTATGCCTTTGAAAATGATCTTGAAGGAATACTCTATCTAACTAATGGAAATTTATTTATTTATAGTCAGTATATTAATTTAATTATTAATAAGTATGATGTATATTCAATGAATGAGTATTTTGAAGAATATAACTGGACACAGTATATTAATGAAAAATATATTATACCAGTAACCTTAAACGATGAAATTAAGGCAGTCCCTTGTTTATCAAATGCAGTTACCTTTCCAAGGTACTATAATAAGG
>JAUUZV010000229.1 GCA_030592085.1 Clostridia bacterium
CAGCCATAGGACAACAAATTATAGAATGTGGTGGCATACCTTTAGTAGTTGAAAGTCCAGGTGGACCATATTTTGTAACATATTTAAAAGCAACATATAAAGCATGTGGAATGACTTCAATGTCTAAAAAACATAATATTCCACTAAATACAGATTTATCTACAATTTCAAAGGTTATTGAGACTGAGAGAAATACGAGAAGAATTACTGTATTAAAACCACTTCTTGATTGCGACTTGATTATTAATGCCAGCAAAATGAAAACACATGCCATGATGATTTTTACTGGTGCTATAAAAAATATGTTCGGTGCAATTGCAGGAACTGAAAAAGCTGCTTATCATATTAATTCATCAGATTATGATCAATTTGCAAATGATTTAATAGATATTTTTCAAGCTGTTGTTCCAACGCTTAATGTAATGGATGGAATTATTGGAATGGATGGAGAAGGACCGTCAGCTGGTGATTCTAAAAAGGTGGGAGTAATAGTGGCTTCAACTAATGGTTTTTCTTTAGACAGTGCTGTTCATGACATGTTATTAATTGATAAAGAACAATCATATATAATGAAAAATGCAAAATTAAGAGGAATATCGCTAGATTATGAACTTGTTGGTAACACTTTAGAGGATGTAAAAATAACTGACTTTAATGTACCCTTTCAACAACAAAAAGGTGACTCAAAAGGTATTATTGGGAAAATAATGAGTAATTCAAGGTCAAAACCAGTTGTAATTAAAGATAAGTGTATTGGCTGTGAAATATGTAAGAATAATTGCCCTGCAGATTGTATTGTTATGGTTGATAAAAAACCAGTTTTTGACTATGATGCATGCATAAGATGTTTTTGTTGTCAGGAATTATGTCCTGAATCTGCAATTTTTGCTAAAAAACCATTAATAATTAAACTATTATCAGGAGGAAGATAAATGCACATTGTGCTAGTTGAACCAGAAATACCACAAAATACAGGAACTATTGCTAGAACTTGTGCAGCTACAAATACATCATTACATTTAGTAAGACCTCTTGGATTTAGTACTGATGATAAATATTTAAAACGAGCAGGACTTGATTATTGGAAATATGTTGATGTTCATTATTATGATTCATTAGATGAGTTTTTAAAAATTCATGGTAATAAATCATTGTTTTTTGCCTCTACAAAATCTAAACATACATATTGTGATGTAGATTATGATAAAGAATCATATATACTTTTTGGCAAAGAAACAAAGGGATTAGATGAAAAATTATTAAAAGAAAATTATGATAAATGTATTAGAATTCCAATGGCTAATAAAATAAGGAGTTTGAATTTATCAAATTCTGTGAATATTATATTATATGAAGCACTGAGACAACAACAGTTTACAAACTTATTAAAAGAAGGAGTTTTCCCAAATGAATGAGAGAATAATTAATGAATTTATTGAATTAGTAAAATTAGCTGCACCTAGCAAGAATGAGCGTAAGGTGGCTGACTATGTTATTAGTAAATTAATATCTTTAGGTTATAAACCATATGAAGATAATGCAGGACAAGCTATTGGTGGAAACACTGGGAATATTGTGTGTAAAATAGAAGGGGATCCATCAAAAGATAAAATAATGTTAATGGCACATATGGACTGCGTTTTACCTTGTGAAGGAATAAAACCAGTTATTGGTGATGTATATATTGAAAGTGATAAAACTACAATTTTAGGATCAGATGATCTCTCAGGTGTTGCATCTATGTTAGAATTAGCATTTGCTAGAGCTAATAATGAGATAAGTGCAGGGGACTTGTACTTAGTATTTACTGTCGCAGAAGAGATAGGTTTATTAGGAGCTAAAGAATTAGATTTATCAAAAATTAATGTTGATTATGCTTATGTACTTGATAGTGGAGGAGAAATTGGAACAGCAAGTATATCAGCTCCTTCTCATATTTCATTTAATACAACTATTACTGGGAGAGCAGCACATGCTGGAATGGAACCAGAAAAAGGGATTAATGCTATAGTTGTTGCTTCAAAAGCAATAGCACAAATGAATATAGGGAGAATTGATGAAGAAACAACATGTAATATTGGAATCATCAAAGGTGGTTTAGCTAAAAATATTGTTTGTGAAAGTGTTTTCATTGAAGGTGAAGTAAGAAGTCGTGATGAAAAGAAATTAGAAAATGTTTATAATACAATAACGAAAATTTTAAATGATACTGTTTCTGAAAATAACGCAACAATAGAAATTGAAACTATTAGAGAATATTCATCATTTCTAATTGAAGAAGATGCAGCTGTTTTATTAAAATTCAAAAAAGCTTGTGAAGTTGCAAAAATGCCATTTTCTACTGAACATGGTGGTGGAGGTAGTGATACTAATATTGTTTGTACAAAAGGGATAAAAGCCCTTAATATCAGTACAGGGATGGATAAAGTACATAGTGTTAATGAGCGAATAAAAATTGATGATTTACATAAAATAGCCTATTTACTTAAAAATATTGTTTCACTTACCTAATAAATGGATAAAATAAAGTGAAATACCTTATTAAAAAAGACAATTAATGATTGAAAATTACCTGTTGGTAATGTAAAATACTTGTGATTAAAAGAAAATAAATAAATATCTTAGGAGGATATATAAAATGACTGTAAAAGTTGGAATCAATGGTTTTGGTAGAATTGGAAGATTAGTGTTTAGAGCAGCTTCTGAAAATCCTAATGTAACAGTAGTTGGAGTTAATGATCCTTTCATGACAACTGACTATATGGCTTATATGGTGAAATATGACACAGTACATGGCAGATTTAATGGAGAAGTTGAATATAAAGAAGATAAGTTAATTGTTAATGGCGAAGAAATCGCTGTATATGCAAAAATGAATCCTGCAGAAATTCCTTGGTCTGAATGTGGAGCTGATTATGTTGTTGAAGCAACTGGTGTGTTCTTAACTACTGAAAAAGCTTCTGCTCATTTAAAAGGCGGAGCTAAAAAAGTTATCATAAGTGCACCAGCTAAAGATAAAGTAACTCCAATGTTTGTTATGGGTGTTAATAATG
>JAUUZV010000197.1 GCA_030592085.1 Clostridia bacterium
AATGGCCACGGTATAGTATGAATCATTAAACAAATGTTTATGAAAAAGATGAAAATCGGGAACCTTTTACAGGTGCAATAGTTTGTGTTCGTGCTGATGAGGAAGGGTCTCGTTCTAAAGAGAGATATTTTTCACCTAGAGATGGTAAAAATAATTGGGAAGTTAATGACCAACCACCTGAATTTTGGAATCAATATAAAACTGATTTTAAAAAAGGAACACATATTAGAATACATCCATTACTTGATTGGACTGAATTAGATATTTGGGAATATATTAAAAAAGAGAATATTCCCACTGTTTCACTATATTATGATCAAGGTGATGGTACAAGGTATCGTTCATTAGGCTGTGCTCCATGTACTAAAAAGGTTAATTCAACTGCTAAAAATCCATCTGAAATTATAACTGAACTAAAAACTGGTAAGTTTTCTAATGTAGCAGAGCGGTCAGGCCGAGAACAAGATAAAGAAGATTTAGGAGGGCTTGAAGAACTTAGAAAGGATGGGTACATGTAAATGACTAACAGAGAAGATAAACACATTGTTATTGTTGGTCATGTTGATCATGGTAAAAGTACTGTGATTGGTCGTTTGCTTGCAGATACTAATTCACTACCAGAAGGTAAATTAGAAGCTGTACAAGAAACATGTAGAAAAAATGCAAAACCATTTGAATATGCTTTTTTACTAGATGCCCTAAAAGATGAACAATCTCAAGGAATAACCATTGATACAGCCCGATGCTTTTTTAAAACAGCGAAACGAGATTATATTATAATTGATGCCCCAGGACATATTGAATTCCTAAAAAACATGATTACAGGTGCTTCAAGAGCTTCAGCTGCTTTATTAGTAATTGATGCCCATGAAGGTATTAAAGAAAACTCTAAACGACATGGATATATGTTATCAATGCTTGGTATAAAAGATGTAGCCATTCTTGTAAATAAGATGGATTTAGTAGATTATAACGAAGAAGTTTTTATAAAAGTTAAAAAAGACTATACAGAATTTTTAAATAAAATAGGAATGAATGCAAAAACATATATTCCTGTTAGTGCAATGAAAGGTGAAAATATAGCTAGTAGTTCACTAAAAATGCCTTGGTATAAAGGACATCATGTATTATCCCTTCTTGACGATTTTACTAGCGAAAAAATACAAGAAAAATTACCTTTTAGAATGCATGTTCAAGACATATATAAATTCACTAATAATAATGATAACAGAAGAATTGTAGCAGGTACTATAACTAGTGGAAGTGTTAACTTATCTGATGAAGTGGTTTTTTATCCCTCTGGAAAGAAAAGTCGTATTAATTCTATTGAAGAGTTTAACAGTCCATTACTTAAAAGTGCGAGTGCACCTACAGCCATAGGATTTACATTAACTGAACAGATTTTCATTAAACGAGGAGAGTTGGCTTGTTTATCAAATCAACCAACCCCTTTAATATCGTCAGCCATTGTTTGTTCTATATTTTGGTTGGGAAGACAATCAATAAAAGTTGGGAAAAAATTAACAATTAAAATAGGAACCACAAAGGTAGATGCTACAATTGCTGATATAATTGAAGTTATGGATGCTTCAAATTTACAAGTTGAAAGTAAGCAAAAAATAAAACGCCACGACATAGCAAAATGTTTAATACAATGTGATAGACCAATTGCTTTTGACACCTATGATGTTAATCAATTAACAGCTAGGTTTGTTTTAGTTGATGATTATGAGATTTCAGGTGGGGGAATTATTTTACAATCAGTAGCAACTAGTGATAGTCAATTACAAGAACAAATTATAAATAGAAATAAACATTGGATTGGTTCTCATATTTCAAAAGAAGAGCGAAAAGCGAGATATGGTCATAATCCATTACTAATCCTTATAGAAGGAGATAAAAACTCTTCTAAAAAGGAAGTAGCTAGGCAATTAGAAGAACAGTTATTTAATGATGGATTTCATACATATTATATTGGTATGGGAAGTATAAAATATGGAATGGATACTGATATATTAAATGAATCAAAATCTACTGAACACTTGCGTCGTTATACGGAAATGTTAAATATTTTACTAGATTCAGGAGTAGTTGTTATTTCAACTATTTCAAAACTAAATAGTGATGAAATAGAATACATAAAAGATGTGTTATCCGATTATGAAGTTTGTCGCTTTACTTGTAGTAAAAAACATTCTTCTTTAAGTACAGAAATAAATGAGAAGCTAATAAGCTTAGGAATGATATAATAGAGGTAATGGATATGGAAAAACCAAATATTTTATTAATTTTTACTGATCAATGGCGTGGAGATTTTTTAGGAAATCTAGGCCATCTTGCTAAAACACCTTTTGTGGATCAATTAGCAGGTGAGGGAATGACCTTTACTTCAGCTTATTGTGCTTCACCTAGTTGTATACCAGCCAGAGTATGTTTATTAACTGGAAAAACACCAATTAGTAATCATCGAATTGGCTATATGGATGGAGTGCCATGGAACTATGAAAATAATATGATCGATTGCTTAAATGAAGGTGGATATCAAACTATTAATGTTGGAAAAACACATTTTTACCCTAGGCGGAATAGTTGTGGTTTTCAAATTAATAGACTTTATGATCCTCAAAACTGGTTAGATGGAAAATTAAGTGATTACCATCAATGGTTGTATGATGAAACAGATGGAAATGTAAAAGATACAGCTGATATGGTTGATAATAATGGATTTGCATATATTCCGTGGACTGCTGATAATTATTTACATCCAACTGAATGGACTGCTAATGAAGCCCTTATTCAATTAAAAAACAGAGATAATAACAAACCATTCTTCTTACAGTTAGGTTTTCACAGACCACATCCACCATTAGACCCACCAGAAGAATATTTTAATATGTATCGTGATATTACTTTTGATAAAGCTAAAATGGGAGATTGGGAAACAAGTGAAGCTAAAATGTTTAATTCTCATAATTCACCAATGATAGGTGTAAAAAAAGAAAGTGATAGACAAGATGCATTAAGGGCATATTGTGGGATGTTAACCCATATAGATCATATGATAGGAAGAATTTTGTTTTACTTATCAAAACATGCTCCTAATACGGTAGTTATATTCACATCAGATCATGGTGATTTATTAGGCGATCATGGCGCTTGGCGAAAAATATATCCTTATGAAGGTTCAGCGAAAATCCCTATGATTATAAAAGACCCTAAAAATGCACAAGTAACTATTAATAGACCACATGACTTTAAGAGAAATGATACTGTGATAACTCATATGGATATAATGCCTACAGTTTTATCACTTGCTAATTTACCAATTCCAAGTGAAGTAGAAGGAATTGACTTTACTCCTGTACTAAGAGGTGAGCCTACTTTAAAAAGAGAATATATTCATGGTGAACACTCGGCAGGAGATTTTATGTCTGTTCAGTTTATTACAGATGGAAAGTATAAATATTGCTATGATGCATATAATGGAACAGAAGTTTTCTTTGATTTAGTTAATGACCCAAATGAATTACACAATGCTATTAATGATGAAAAAACTAGCGATATAGCTAATAAATTTAAACAATGGTTAATTGATGAATTAACAAATAGGTTTGATGGATTAGTAATAAATGGTCAACTACAATCTGGTGTAATGGTATCACCAATAAGAAGCGAATTATTAGAAGATATTAACTTAAAAGACTGTCATCCAAATGCAAGAAAAAGCATAGCACAACTAAAAAAAGACGGTATTTTATAAAAAGGAATTTATTATGTCAAAACCAAATTTTTTATTAATATTTCCAGATCAATGGCGAGGTGATTTTCTAGGTAGTAAAAATCATCAAGTAAAAACGCCTTTTTTAGATCAATTAGCAGGTGAAGGGTTTAATTTTACAAAAGCATATTCTGCTTGTCCTAGTTGCATAGCAGCTAGAGCTTGTGTACTAACTGGTAAATCTCCAATAAGTAATAATAGAATAGGATATCAAGGTTTAATTCCGTGGGATTACCCAAATAATATGTTGAATTGTTTATCTGATAATGGGTATCAAACTATTAATGTAGGGAAAACTCATTTTTATCCAAGACGAATAAACTGTGGATTCAAAGTAAATAAACTTTATGATTCTCAAAACTATATAGATGGTGAAGAAAGTGACTACCATGAATGGTTACATAAACAAAGTAATGGTAGAGTTGAAGATACAGCTTATAAAATCAATTCTAATGGATTTACATACATGCCTTGGACATCACCTACATATTTACATCCAACAGCTTGGACAGCCAGTGAATCAATTAAACAGCTTAAAAAGAGAGACAGGGATAAACCCTTTTTCATGCAAGTAGGATTTCATCGACCCCATCCACCTCTTGATCCCCCAAAAGAATATTATAATATGTATAGTGATGTAACTTTTGATAA
>JAUUZV010000233.1 GCA_030592085.1 Clostridia bacterium
AAATATAATATAACTAATATATTAGTACAATAAAAATTACCTTAAATTAGAAGTAATCTAAGTTATTTAAAGGTTTTAAATTGAGTATATTTATTCTTCTTCTGCTAAATCATACAAAAGATACATTGCCCAAGTTCCTTGTTCAACAAATCTAGTACCAACTCCCCAAGCAGATTCATTTAATATATTCTCACTTCCTTCTTCATACCTTGCAATAACTACATGTACTGCTATGAAGAAGTGATTATCATATAAAGTTTCTGGTATAGGAAACATATCACCATATTCAATTATTTCATCTTCTATTTCAAATGAACTTTTAAATGTGAATTTACCAATAATGGGAGCTCCAGTCTTATTTACTGGAAGCTCTTCTAATGTTTCTTTTACATCAATATGTAATTCAACAATGACCCAGCCATTATCTATAGCTTCTTGATTAAGATTAGCTACAACATATATATAATCTACATCATTTGCAACAGCAACTTCTCCTACATAGCTTGTTCGTCCCGCATAGAGAGGGGTGTATTCAATAGTATCACAAGAAACAAGAAGTAATGGTATCATGATAATTACAATTACAAGTATTAATAATAATTTATTGTTTTTCATTTTCTTATTCTCCTTTAAAATTATTTAACTAACTCATCATATGTATATTAATAAAGGATGTATATTTATAAATGATAAACTATTTTATTTTTCTTTAGTAAAATAATATTTCTATCACCTCCTAAAAAACAAAAAATCACTCCAGCGAGTGATTAAAACGTTATTGTCTGCAATTGTACGTAGTTATAAAGACATCTTTTAAATTCTCACACTCGTTTCTTGCATGAATATATTATATACCTATGGGTTAAAATAGAAAAGTAAACAGGTATACTGCTAATTACCAATCACAAAGGGGAAGTATAATATATAATTTATTGTTTTTCATTTTTTAAAAGGAATGATGAAATAAGCATAACTACTGCAACAAGGCTAAAAGTAAAATAATAACCTAGGGTTTCAATAAAGAATCCACCTAAGATAGGTAGTATTACTACAAAGATATTAAGAGTACCTCTAATACCTAAATATTCAGTTCTATGCTCATCAGGTGCAATGTCTAATAAGTAAGGCTCAAACCCTACACGTCGTCCACTAATAATAAACCCTATAAGTAAGAATACAATTGCAAAGTAGTCAGGCCCTAGAAATGATAGTCCTATTGCTACTAGTGGTATAAGACCACCAAGGGCAATACACGTTCTTACAATTGCTTTAGCATTAAACTTCTTAGCTAATAATCCCCATATTAAAGCTGAGATTATTGTTCCTGATATTTGAAATAATAGATAACGACCAATGTATGAGTTATCAATTGCAAATATCTCTTTTGCAAAAATCATATAAAATGGCATAATCATAATACTAAAACTAGCCATATTTTCAACAATAATATATCGTCTAAAACTAAAATCAGATTTTAAATATGTAGGTACTTTCTTTAAATAGTCCATTAGTGATTCTTTTGCAGTTGGTATATTTGTAGATTCAGGTTCGTGTATAATTAAAAAACCAATAGATGCAATAAATAACCCTATGAAACCAATTGATAAACTAAGAGCATAATTATTAGGATAAGTTAGAGTACTTAGTGAGAAGATTCTACTAACAGCTAAACCACCAAGGAAGGCTGCAATACTGCTAAAGAATTGCTTTATAGCATAAAGGTTAGTTCGTTTATCTGATGGTATGGTTTTAGCCATAATGTCAGCATAAGAAATACCTGCAAAACCTGCACTAACTGAGAAAAGAAATACCCAAAGGAAGAATGTACTAAATGTAAGCATTGGATTTGATAATCCAAAGAAATATGTAAATATGGCCATACCTAGAAAAGAAAATGAACGAATATATATTCCTATTAATAAAAATTTCTTCTTACATTTTTTTGTTTTAAGGTAATGACTAAAAAGTATGTTAAAAACAAGTGGTACACCAAGCATAATTGAATATAAAAGACCAAATAGTGCCTTTGAACCTGTTAATTCAGATATTAGTGAAGGAAATACTGTATTTAAATCTAACATTGACATAGTTAGTGCTAAGAAAAAAGCATGCCATAAGAATCCTATATATGCTATTTTATAATTTTTACTTTCTATCAAAAAAATACTCCTTAACTAATAACTTCTACTATTATACACAATAAATATATAATTAAACCAGTTACATATTTCTTTTTGGGGATAATGGGTTTTTATAACTTTAATTTATTGACAAAAAAGCTAGTATTGATAATAATTAGATGTATGAAAAAATTAATTGAAAGTGTGATATTTATGAGTAAAAAAACAAATAGAGTACCTTATCAACTTAGCGATACTACAAAAATGGAACCACTTGAGATTAGAGATATAGAAGTAATATTAAGAGGTGCAGATGAATGTATATCTATGGCAGGTAGAACAATGCTTGCTAAAATATTAAAAGGTTCAAGTGATAAAAAATTACTGGAAAAAGGTTTAAATAATTGTCCTAGTTATGGATACTATAAACAATTAACGATTGTAAATATAACAAAGCTAATAGATTGGACCATTGCTAATGGATATTTATGCATTGAATATAACGGGAAGTTACCTATTATTATCTTTTCACCAAAAGGATGGTTAATGTATAAACCAATTTATGCCAAAGAATTAATTGAAAAAGTAATGCAAAATGATAAAGAAAATGAAGAAGTTTTAATAAGTCGATTGAAAAATACCAATAGAGAAGTTATTATTGAAATAGTTGAGCAAATAATAA
>JAUUZV010000153.1 GCA_030592085.1 Clostridia bacterium
CATTTCTATGGAGTTTTCTTTTAGGATCACGACCTACTCTATCTATAGTGTCTTTTAAATATGTATTATGGTAACGATAAATTAAATCACTAGCATGTTCTTTTAAAGCATCATAAGAAATATTATATGCTTTAGAAATTGCCATTGCTGATTCTTGTAACCCGTCTAAAACAATTTTATTAATCAATGGATCTCTAATAGCATCAGATATATATTTATATCCTTTTAAAAAACCAAGATATGCACATAATGCATGAGACATGTTATGCATGAATAACTTTCTTTTTTTCATGGAATCAAATGGTGAAAAAGCTTTAACATTTTTAATTTCAGGTAATATACCTTTAATCTGATCTTCATCAATTTGCAGCTCATTATATGGTTCAACAATTACTTTAAGTAGATTATCACTTTTAATAACGGGAACCATTCGTCCTACTGAAGCTGGAATAAAACCAATATTTTTTTCAAAGAATTTCATATTAGTAATGTATGGTGAAACTAAACTTTTTAAATATGTTCCACTATCTAACATGTTTTCGCAAATAATAATATTAAGAGGTGTAGTACGTTTATTGATTCCACTGGCAATCATTTTAGCAATGTGTGGTAATACATTTACGCCAACTGCTGTAGCTAAAACATCACAAGTTGCAATTACATCAGATGTTTTAGATAAATCTGTTCCTAAAATTGCATACACGTTAGAAATAATTTCTTCTTGATAACCAGTTGGTGTAGCTATTGTTAAGGGATATTGCTTTTTCTCATTAAGTAAATCTACAACTTGTTGATTAACATCAATAAAACATGTAATCATTGATGATTGAAAAAATAATTGACCAAGAAATCCTCGACCAATACTTCCAGCACCAATCATAACTGCATTTTTTTGTTTTTTATTCAACAATGGTACTCCTTTTTATTTCTGGGTCTGTAAATATATCATATTCATCATAACTACTAGTTGAAAATTCTGAAACAACAGCTCCTTTATCACCACTTTGGAACCAGTGTAAAGTGTTAGGGGGTAGCGTATATTGCTGTCCTTGTTTCAATATTATTTCATGAAAAACTGTATATTGGTCAGATGGGATAATTGCTTTAATATTCTTGGTAACTTCTCCCTCTACATACAGATATACTTCACCAACTCTACAACGAAAAGTTTCTTCTTTTCCCAATTGCTTATTAACCATAGGGTGTCTATGTTCAGGACATGTTTGATTTGGATAAAGAATTAATTCTTTTGAACAACAACGCTCTGTGTTTAAATAAGTAAGAATTTGTAATCCCTCTTGTTTTAAATTACTTAACCCAAAATCAGCAACTTCGATTAGTTTCTCTTCATCAGGTGTAATAGCAATATTGTTTTTTTTCAATATATTAATTGTAAAATCACATGCATGTTTAAATTCGCTTTTTGTAATCATTATTTCCACATCCTATTTTGAGATTTTATAAATTCCATGGTTTCTTCAAAAGATTTAATACCAGTTGAGGCACCAATTTCCATTACAGATAAAGTTCCAACAGCGTTGGCGAAAATACAACATTTCTCAATATCCCAACCTTTTGATAAACCAGTAATAAATCCTGATGAGAAAGCATCACCTGCACCTGTTGTTTCAACAGGGTCACATTCAAGAGTTTTAATATAATATTCATTCCCATCACTAGATTTGGCATAACAGCCTTCTTTTCCTAATTTAATAACAACATTTTTAACTCCATGGTTCATTAAAACACTCGCAATATCAGCCGGGTCTTTTTTGTTGGTAATTAATGAAGCTTCATCATAACTTGGTATAAAATAATCTAAGTAAGTAAGACTATCAATTACTAATTCCATCCACCTACCAGAGGCATCCCATGCTGTATCCATTACTGTTATTAGGTTAAGGTCTTTAATTGCTTTTACAGTTCTTCCACAAGGTTTACCGTCAAATGAAGCCATTAAGTTTACTCCAGTTATAAAGGCAATATTATGCTGGCTAACAAAATCAAAATCAATATCTTCATAAGAAAAATTACCATTAGCACCAAAGGAGTGAAGAAAAGATCGCTCTGAGTCATTTCCAACTACAACAACTGAAGCACTAGTAGATGAATTTTTATCCATTACTAATCCATCACTATTAACATTTTTACCATCAAGGACAGATTTTAAATAAAATCCAAAATCATCACTTCCTACTTTACCAATAACTGAAGTTGAAAGACCAATAATACTCATATCAATGGCACTACTTAAAGCACAACCCCCACTATGTAAGGTAATACTATTAATTGGTAGTAATTTTCCTTTATCAGGTAATGTGGTCACAGGTTTTGCTATAACGTCTGCTACTAAGATTCCAATACATACTACATCTTTTTTCATTAATACACACATTCCTTTGCAGCTTTTACAAATGCTTTAATATTTTCATGATCTCCATAGAAAAAGTGATCTGAAGGAGATACAATAAATCCACCATCAGGACAAGCTTTATGAAGATCAAAAACTTGTTGTCTAGCATTTTGTGGTGTTCCTTGTTCAAATCCAGCATTTTGATCAAATCCACCAATAAAAAACATTTTATCACCAATTGCTTTAGTACATTCGCTTAAATCACAATCACCACCCATTGCAACAGGAGTCATTGTTTCAAGACCATTGGCTCCATTTTTAGAAAAGATATCTAACATAGGCATAAATCCACCACATAAGTGATAAACTACTTTTGTTCCTTGAGTTTGTAGTGCTTTTATTTGTATTTGGTCATATGGTAAACAAAATTCTTCATGCATTGAAGGTGAAATAACAGTTGAAGAACCAGCACCACCACCAGTTTCTACTACATCTAATTCTATTTTGCCACCAATATCTATAATATCTAATTTTTTTTGTAATAATTTATTAAGTGCTTCATGCATCCAGTCAGGTTCGTCAAGAGCTAACATAATTGAAGTTTCTGTACCCATCATATAGGCAATATCTTGCCATGGGCTTCCTTGACCAAAACCACAGTAACCACTTCTAACAATACCATGTTCTCCAATTCTATTTTTAGCTTTTATTACATTAGACCAATCAACATCTATTGGCATAGGTGCATATTTAGCCCATAAATCAAACTCATGGGGATTTTTGGTAAGATGCTTAGTATACCATCCAGTAATTTCACTTCGTTGATAAGTCGCATTTAATATTCCTTCTGGTGTAGTTATTTCTATATAAGTAGTTTTAATACCATCAACAGTTCCACCATCAGTATTTTTTGTTATCCAATTTGATTTATCTTTATCAGAATAACTTAATTTTGGTACTACATAAATTACAGGATCCATTCCAAAATATTCATATGCTTCATATGTAGTCATACCATTTAATGAGTCTTTTAAGTAAAACCCCATCCAGTCGTGTACCTGACAGGGTAACCTGTCTGCTTTTTGATTATTTAATGCTGCAATAAAACGTTCTCTTCCCTTCATAAAAAAGCCTCCTATATGTGATGTTTTTATTATATAGCAATGACGAAAAATGTAAAATAAAAAAAGCACAAAATATGATATAATATTTTATGGTATTTCACAAAATAAAAGGAGTAATGTCAATGTTTGATAAAAAGGAACAAAAAAAGAATATATTATCTGGGTACCTTTACATATTAGGAGCTATATTCTTTACTGTGCTTATGTTTTATCTAATTGATGATGCTAACGTAGAACCATACAATCGAATGCTTGTAGAAAAAGTGGTTGTGTTAGCTATTGCTATTGCTTGCGCTTATACAGGTATTAAACAAATAAGAGATTACAAAATATTTCTTGATGGCATTCCTAAACCAATGCTTGATGAACTAAGAACACAATTTGAACTTTTTAAAAGTTTAGATATTTCAGTAAAAGAAGTGGCTCATTTTATTACTAAAGATAAAGAAAAATATTTCTATAATAATCCAATAATTGTTTACTCTGATGATGTTATTGAAGCATTGGAAAAATTACGTATTAAAAAAGTAAATCAAAAAGAATTTTTGATTTGGTGTAATTTAATTTCTTTTAGTAGTTGTTATCATTTTAATCCTAAACGAATGGATGAAATTGGTAGTGTTATTAACGACCTTAAAAGACGCATGGAAAAAAACGAAAAAATCACTACTAGTCAGATAGATGCTTATGTAAAAGCACTATCTGAGAATACAGAAATCTAATAATCTCCATCAATGGTTTCTCCATTAATAATTTTAATTGAAGAAGAACATCCTAATCGACTAGCACCAGCTTTAATAAAAGCAAGAGCAGTTTCATAATCTCTGACTCCACCTGCCGCTTTTACTTTCGCACGCTCTTTAACCACTGATTTCATAAGTGTTACATGTTTTATGGTTGCACCAGCTTTATTAAAACCTGTTGAAGTTTTTACAAAATCTGCATTCGCTTCTAAGCAAAGCTCACAAGCTTTAATAATTTCATCATCTGTTAAAAGACAAGTTTCTAAAATGACTTTAACAATGGCTTTTCCTTTTGCAGCATTTGTTACAGCTTTAATATCTTTTAGAACATAATCATAACGTTTCTCTTTTAATGCTCCAACATTAATAACCATGTCAATTTCTGTTGCACCGTTCATGATAGCATCTGTTGTTTCATAGGCCTTAGCATCCATTGTACACGAACCTAAAGGAAATCCTATAACACAACAAACTAAAACAGGTGAATTGCTTAGATACTCCTTAGAGACCGCTGCATAACAGCTGTTAACACAGACTGAATAAAATCCATATTGTTTTGCTTCCTCACATAATTGCTTAATATCTGCTAAAGTAGTTTCTGCTTTTAATGCAGTGTGATCTATATAACTTGCTACATTCATTTTACTTCCTCCTTGAATTTGACTTCTTCATGAGTAACAGTGGACATGGAAATTACCATATTTAATCCTTGTTCAACTGGTACATCAAGTATTTTTAAGTCACTGTATTTTTTATAGACTAAAAACCCATTAGTGGGATTTGGAGTAGTTGGAATAAATACAGCACTAAGTAATTCACCATTAATGGTTACTTCTTCGTTAGTTATAAACCCAATAGATTGGCTTCCTTCCATGGGGAATTCTACTAAAACAACCTTTGTGAAACTCTTTTTATCTTTATCCTTACCTACAAATGTTTTTACAATGTCTCGTATAGGTGAGTATAAATTTCTTATAACAGGTATTTTACTAAATGTTTTTTCCACAAGTCTTGCAATCTTTTTACCAATGAAATGACTAGAAAACATACCAACAAAAAACACTAATAAAAAAACTATAACAATTCCAACACCTGGTATGTGAAATCCAATTAATAAATCTAGTGGTTTAGATAATAAATTATCAAAGAAACTAGTTACAATATAAATAAGGTAAAGGGACAAAGTAATGGGGAGAAGTACTAATAATCCAGTTCCTAAGTATTTTTTAAACGATTTCATTTTTACCTCTTTTCAATATATATTATAGCACACCACATACAAAAAACAGCAGATTAAATTATAGTTTAATGACAATAATTAACAATTTATGTAAAATGTAAATGGAGGTTTCATATGGGAAAAATTGCTATTACATTTGATGTTACTAATAAGGAATATTTTGAAAAATTACAAGAATATATGAGACTATATTATTCTCATGTATTTGTATTTACAAAAAGCGATGAAGGTATCATTATTACAGATGGTAAAAAAATTAATAAGAATTATATAGTAATTAGCAATGTTGATTATGATATTTATCAATATCAAAAAGCTACTACTATTTGTCAACAAATTATGGCTATAACAATTCCAAAAGCTAAACAAAATGAGATGTCACCACAAGTGAATTGTGTAATAACTGTTACCTCAATAAGAGGAGGAGTTGGAAAAACGACTTTTTCTCAAAATCTTTGTAATCGACTTGTTAAATCAAATAAGCAGGTTTTGTATTTATTGCTAGATAGTTTCTCACCTATGGATGGTGAATTTAACGAAGATAATGAACATGATATTAGTCAATTAATTTATTATATAAAGCAAGGAAAAGATATTTCACTTGCTATTGAAGCATTAAAATCGATTGATAAAACTAATCAAGTTTCTTTTATACGTTGTTTATACCCTTCAATGGATGGCTGGATTAAAACAGATATAGCAGCTAAATTAATAACCGCATTATTAAGTAGTTCATCATATGATTATACTATTATTGAATTACCAAGGTATCTA
>JAUUZV010000054.1 GCA_030592085.1 Clostridia bacterium
AAAAGTGTCGAGAGAAAATTGGTTTAAAATCTAATGAAAAATTAGTTGTTGTCATGGGTGGATCATTAGGAGCAAGAGCTATAAATGAGGCTATGATACAACTTATTAATAAACACATGAAAGAAAAAGATTTTACATTAATTTATGCACCTGGCAAACAATATTACAATGAGGTTATTACTAGGATTAATAAAGATTTTAATAGTGTATCAATTGTTGATTATATTTATAATTCGCCTGAAGTATATCATAGCGCAGATTTAATGATTACAAGAGGTGGCTCTATGACTATAAGTGAAATGTTGGCTATTGGTGTACCATCAATTATAATACCTTCATCTAATGTCGCTGAAAATCATCAAGAACCTAATGCTAGAGCAGTTGAAAAAAAAGGAGCTTGTGAAGTGATTTTAGATAATCAATTAACAGGTTTTGTTTTATATGAAAAAATAATGAGTTTACTTCAAAATGATAAAAAAATGATTGATATGAAAAATAGTGCTAAAAAAATGGGTATAATTGATGGGAAAGAAAGAATATTAAATATTATTGAAAGTTTGGTGACACAATGAATGTAACAATATTAGGAAATAGTGGCCCATATTCTATTAAAGGAGGTGCATGTTCAAGTTATTTAATTCAATCAGGACAAACCTCTATACTTAACGATTGTGGCCCAGGTTCTGTAGCAAATTTACGCACTATAATGGATCCTATTGATTTAGATGCCATAGTTTTATCTCATTTTCATTATGACCATATTAGTGATTTGTTAGGACTTTCATATTATTTTCAAAGTAAAAACAAAAAAATGCTCTTATATGTACCTAATAATCCACGAAATATATTAGAATTATTCTTAGAAAATGTTGCTTTTGAAGTATATACCATAAGTGATTGTAAATTAACGCATATAAAAGATATGACTGTAACATTTTGTGAGATGACTCATCCAATTAAAAGTTATGCTACAAAATTTAGAGATGATAATTCTACTTTTGTATACAGTGGAGATACAAATTATAACAGTAGATTAGAAACTTTTGCTGAAAATTGCGATTTACTTATTGTGGATGGGGGAAACACACCACCGCATTTATCACCTGAAGATTGTGATAATATTGAAATTGAAGCTAACCCTAAAAAAATGTTAATATCACATTTAAATCCAGAATATGACAATGAAGCAATATTTTCACAACCTTTAGCTAATCTATTAGAAACATATAAAATTGATTAATAACTTATTTCCTTTTCTTTATCAATTGTTAAAAATGCTTTTTTAGTCTTTTTAGTAGGCTGATTTTCATCAATATAAATAATATATTCACCTTTTAAAACTACTCGTTTACCTTGATCTGTAATAAATGATAATGCTTGTTCGTCTAACATGAAAGTTATTTCTTTTTTCTCATTAACTTTAAAAAATTCATTTTCAAATCCCTTAAGTTGATAAATAGGAGATTTCATAGAAGTTACAGGAGTTTTAATGTAAAGCTGTATAACATTATAACTATCATAAGGTCCATTGTTTAAAACAACCATTGATACTTCATATTTATATTCATTTATCTTTTTAATAGTAATATCATCATAAGAGAAATTCTAATATGTTAATCCAAATCCAAATGGGAAAAGGGGAGTCTCTTTAAGATATCTATATGTCTGAGTAGTTAACTCATATTGATCATATGATGGAAGTTGGTTGATTGAACTATAAAAAGTGATAGGTAGTTTACCACTTGGGGAAAAATCACCTGCTAATAGATTTGCAACAGATTTGCCACCTAAAGCACCTGGATACCAAGCTTGAATTATTGCATCAGCATGTGTGTTTGCAGTAACTAATGAAACACAACTACCACTTAAATTAATAACGATTAATGGTTTATTTAATTTTGCAACTTTTGATATTAATAAATTTTGTAAACCTGGTAATTCAATATCATCTCTATCACCACCACCAAATTCAGGATAACGGGGATCAGCTTCTTCGCCTTCAATTTGTGAATTAATACCTGTTACAATTATTGATATATCACATACACTAGCACACGAGATAGCTTCAGAAATTAGTGAAGTTTCATCATCTCTTAATATTGTGTTAGTAATATGACATCCTTTTGAATATTTAATATTACAATTTGGAAACTTTTCAATAATTCCCTCTAAAATTGTACTATATCTTGAAGGAATTCCTTTATAATTAGCTAAAAGAACTTCTCTTTCATTGGCATTTGGGCCAATAACAGCAATATTTTTTATTGTGGATTTTAAAGGTAAAATTCCATTGTTCTTTAATAGGACCAATGATTTTTCTGCAACGTTTACTGCATAGGCGCGATGAACGCTACTATCATTATCTTCATAAGGAATAGTAGAAAATGGGACTTTATCTTCATCATCAAACATTCCTAACTTGAATTTAGCAACAAGAAGCCTTTTAACAGCTAAGTTAATTTCTTCTTCTGTTATTAAATTTTCTTTATATGAAAGAACTAAAGACTCATAAGTTTGACCACAATTTAAGTCACAACCATTTTTTACAGCCATTGCTGCAGATTCTTGGGGAGTAGATGTCAAATTATGATGCAAGTGTAAATCTTTAATTGCATGACAGTCAGATACAACAAATCCATTAAATGAAAATTCATCTCGTAAAATATCTAGGAGAAAAGTTCTAGAAGCACAACATGCCTCTCCGTTAGTTCTATTGTAAGCGCCCATTATTGAATATGCTTGTCCTTCTACAATACATTCTTTAAATGCTGGTAAATACGTTTCTCTAAGATCTTTTTTAGATACAATTGCATCAAAATGATGGCGATCGCTTTCAGGACCACTATGTACTAAGTAATGTTTAGGGGTTGCAATGGTTTTAAGGTATTTAGGATGATCACCTTGCATTCCTTTAATAAATGAAATACCCATTCGTCCTGTTAAATAAGGATCTTCACCATAAGTTTCATGTCCACGTCCCCATCTAGGGTCTCTAAAAATATTTATATTAGGACTCCACATAGTTAATCCTTTATAAATACCCATGTCATTTTGTCTTTTGTATTCATGATGTTTTGCGCGTGCTTCATCTGAAATATATGTAGCAGTTTGATTAACCATTTGTTTATCAAATGTTGCGGCCATAGCAATAGCTTGAGGAAACACAGTAGCAGTACCAGCTCTAGCAACTCCATGTAGTGCTTCGTTCCACCAGGTATATGCTGGTATTGATAGTCTATCAATTGCAGGTGAGAAGTGAAGCATTTGTGAAACCTTCTCCTCAATTGTCATTAATGACAATAAAATTTCAGCTCGTTTTTCAAAAGATAATTGTTGATTTTCATATGGATAATTCATAATTCCTCCGATTAGTTATAAAATGTAAATAATTTGTGAACATTTTGTAAAAAGTATACTACATTATTTTTATTAATGCTATAATCGAACAATATGATAAAAAAGGTTAGAGTGTTTATTGTGAAAAAGATTATATTATTAATTATTGTAGTTATGGTGCTATTCACTTTCTTATCTGGGTGTATGTTTTTACCCAAAGAAGATGAGCGATTATCTCCACCAATTATTGAGTCAAAAGCAACAGAATATAAAACAGAAGCAGTCACATATGGAACTGTTTCAAAAGATGTAAACGTGTTTGGGTCTTTTAAACCTGTAAATGAAATAGCATATTCTTTCAAGTATTTAGGAGGAACTTTTTTACAATTTTTTGTAAATAAAAATGACGATATTGTTGTAGGGCAAATTATAGCTGAACTTGATACTGGTGATTTAGACAAAGATATAAGAGATGGTGAAATTAATTTGAAAAGAGCTCAACTAACCTTTGATAGGTCTGTTGAATTATATGAAAATAACCAAATTAGTGATTATGATTATCAGATTGCCCAATTAAATTATCAAAAAGTACTAAATTCTTACAATGATTTAATAACAATTAGAGAACAATCTCAGATCATATCAGATGCAGATGGCTCAATATCTTACCTAGCACCACTTGAAGAGGGTGACCAAGTAACAAAAGGAAATCTAGTTTTTAAAATCGTTTTAAATAACGAAATGAAATTAACTTGTATTAGTAGTGGAATTTATAAATTTGATACTGACATGCCAGTAGTAATTGAATCGCTAAATTATCAAACAGAAGGAACTATAATAACTTCTTCTCATAATAGTATGGTAGTTTTACCCAATGAATTCAGTGAAGATTGGAAAATTGGTACATCAGTTATGGTAACACAAAATCTAGATACTGTTGAAAACGTATTAATGGTTAATCAAAAAGCTATTAAAACATTTGGTGGTAGAACATATGCAAAAATATTAGAAGATGGCGTCCCAATTGAAAAAGAAGTAGTGCTTGGGCAAACTAATGGTAGATATTATGAAGTAATATCTGGTTTAGTTGAAGGCGAATTAGCCATTATTTATTAGGAGAATTACATGCTTAGATTAGTACTTAGAAAAATTAATAATAATAAATGGTTAGTGTTATGTCTATTGATTGGTTGTGTATTAGCAGTAGCTGTAGTTAGTTCTATTCCAATTTATTCTAACGGAATGTTGCAGCGAATGTTAGTTAAAGATTTTGAAACTACACAAAATGAAACTAATATCCATCCAGCATCTTATGAATTCATTAGTAGTTGGACAAATCTTAATGTTTTAGAAGATCGTATTAATTTATTTGAATATTATGATAGTAAAATCAAAGAAGAGATGTCAGTAAATATTCCCATGAGTATTTTAGCTGATTATACTTTGTTAGGAACTTCAAATTATTTATCTGTTGATGTAAGAGGTTGGGATCTTTATTTAGAAGAAGTAGAATTGGAAATGATGTTTCCAACAACTAGATTGAACCGTATTAATATTTACGGTATGACAAATCTAGATACTAATGTTAAAATCACTTCTGGTAGAATGTATGATAAAAAACCTATTGAAAGTATTAATCCTCTAACTGGAAAAACAGAATTTATGTATGAAGTCATAGTTAGTGCAGAAGTAATGAAACGTAATAATTATGTTTTAAATGGGGAATATGCAATTATTGAAGCAAAAAACGATGTTGAATATATAGATATGTTTAAAATTGTTGGTGTTGTTGAACTAGAAGATAATAAATCATCATATTATATATTTGATAGTTATGGGATTTATATGGATGCAGACGTTTTCTATAGTGATTTTATTAAAACTGAAGAGTATAGTCTTGATACTACTATTTGGTATTATGCGTATGATTATTATGAATTATCACTTACAGAAACACAGAATATTTTAACTCAATTTGATGATAATAGTACATGGATTATTAATAACTATGGTTATTTAAAACATAGAATGTCATTTGCTCCAATTTTACAAGATTATATGGATCGTGCAAGCCGATTATCAGGATTACTAGTTTTACTAGTTATTCCTGTAATTTTAATGATTAGTTTTTATGTTTCAATGATTGCACAATTAATTATGGAACAAGAAAAAAATGAAATTGCTATGTTGGAAAGCCGTGGGGCATCTAGAAAGCAAATTTTTAAGATATATTTTTATGAAAGTCTAATAATTGGATTAATTTCCTTTGTTCTTGGACTTATATCGGCAATATTCCTATGTAGATTATTAGGAGCCTCAAATGGGTTCATGGAATTTGTTAATCGTGCTCAAATGGATATTAATATAAGTTGGCAAGCAATATTTTATGGATTTATTTGCTCAATTTTCTTTGTCTTTATGATGATGTTTCCAGCTATTAAAGCATCAAAATTTACTATTGTTCAATATAAACAAGGGCAAGATATTATAAGCAAAAAACCGTTTTGGCAAAAATTATATCTTGATGTTATCTTACTAGCTATATCCCTTTGGGCATTAAATAACTATAATACATTTAAAGATAGCATAGGATTATCAGGAGATGGACAGATTGATTATCTGATATTCTTTGCCGTTACTTTCTTTATTTTAGGACTTAGTTTAGTAATTATGAGAATATATCCATTTCTCATTAACATACTATTCAAATCAACTAAACGCTTTATGTCACCACCTATGTATGCAGCATTTACATATGTCGGTCGTGGTGGGTCAATGAAACAATTTATAATGATTTTCTTGATTTTAGCTTTAGGTATAGGAATATTTAATGCTAATAGTGCTAGAACAATTAATGAAAATCTTGTAGACATTGTTAAACATCAGTATGCTACTGATGTTTCTATTACACTAAGTAACTGGGTAGTAGATGATAGTGGTGAACTAGTTGAAGAAGTGGGATCAGAAGTGATTGCACATAATCTTTTGAATTTTGAAAAAATAAAATCAAGTGAATTAATTGACACTGCAACAAAAGTTGCTGAATATAAATCGCTTATTAAAAAATATAATACTTATGGAGGTGCTGCCATAGGGTCAACTTTAATAGGGATAACACCTGAAGATTATGGTCAAGTTGTCTGGAGTCGAGATGATATATTACCAGTTCATATTAATTTTTACTTGAATTTAATGGCTTCACATCCAGATGGTGTTATTATATCTACATTTACAGCATCAGAATTAGAGGTAAACCCAGGAGATTTTCTTTCAATAGAAGTTCCTGAAATTGACAATATTATTGAAGCACCAATTTTAGCAATTGTTGATAACTGGCCTGGATATAATCCTTATACTGGATATGACTTTGCAACTAATAGGACTGTAACAAATGATGATGTTTCATTTGGATTTGTAATTATGCACTATGATTTGCTTTTATCAAATGCAGGTGATATTGATTATATGATTTGGATTAAAAAAAATGAAGGTGTTTTAGACAGCGAAATTAATACCTTTTTATCAGAAAATGAAATTACTATTTCTTCTGGTGAATACGCAGATTTTGAAGTATCAGAGCAGAAAAAAGATCCAATGGTATTGGGAATGAATGGAATGCTTACATTAGATTTTATTGTTACAATGATTATATGTGGAGCAGGATTTATAATTTTCTGGATTTTATCAATCAGACAGCGAGTACTACAGTTTGGGATATTTAGAGCCATGGGTTTAAGTAAAAAAGAACTTGTTCTTATTATTTTCTGGGAACAATTACTAATTTCAGCAGTAGCAATAATACTTGGAATTGTAATTGGAGGGATTTCCTCAGATGTCTTTGTTCCACTATTTGAATTAATTAGTGCACAGAGTGGGCGTTTAATTGGATTTAAAGTATTTTCATTTAGAGAAGATTACTATAGAATTTATGTCATTGTGGCAGCTATGTTAGTCATTGGTATTTCAGCTATTGGTCGATTCATTACACATATTAAGATGGATCAAGCTGTTAAACTAGGAGAGGATTAAAAGGGATAACATATTGAATTACATTTATGAAACAAAAGGAATATGCAGAGATTTTATTCAAGGCAGACAGACTGTGCATGCTTTGAAAGATATTAATATTAAGATTGAAGAAGGTGCCTTTACAATCCTTAAGGGAACTTCTGGATCAGGTAAAACTACATTAATGAATATCTTAGGAGGCCTTGACCGACCAACTAGTGGGCAAGTATTCTTTGATAAAAAAGAAATAACTTCTATAAGTGATGCAGAAAGAGATATGTTAAGAAGAAAGAATGTTGGTTTTGTTTTTCAATCTGTTGCTTTAATTTCAGTTATGGATGCATATGAAAATGTGGAATTTGGTTTGCGAGTTTCAGGAGCACTAAGAAAAGATTGGAAACAGCTTACTAGGAATAGTTTAACTAGAGTAGGACTTGAAAAGAGAATGCATCATAAACCATTTCAATTATCAGGTGGAGAGCAGCAACGTGTTGCAATATCACGTGCAATTGCTAATAAACCAAGAATTGTATTTGCTGATGAACCAACTGCTGAATTAGATACACATTTAGGATTGCAAATTGTAAAACTTTTTAAAACTTTAGTAACAGAATCAGGGTTAACCATACTCATGACAACTCATGACCCAAGTATGATTGAAATTGCTGATCATGTTATATCATTAGAGGATGGTGAAGTTATTGATGAACGATAATAATGCAAATTTATATACCGGTGAAGATGAAGATTCTTTTGATCCTAAAAATGTTATAACTTGTGAGAATCTAGTGAAAATTTACAAAACTAAAGATACTGAAGTGGTAGCTTTACAAGGGCTTGATTTGGAAATTAAATATGGAGAAATGATGGCTATCATTGGGAATAGTGGTAGTGGAAAATCTACACTCCTAAATATGATTGGCGGACTTGATAGGCCTTCAGCAGGAAAGCTGATTGTTAATGGTCATAATCTACTTAGAGTTAAAAAATATTCTCTAACAGACTATAAGCGAAATACAGTTGGTTTTGTATGGCAAAACAATGCTAGAAATTTAATTCCATATCTATCTGCTAAACAAAACGTTGAGTTACCAATGATTCTAGCTAATCGCTCTGATTTTAAGAAGAGAAGTGCTGAATTATTAAGATTAGTTGGTTTAGAAGATAGAATGAGAAATAAATTAAGTCAACTTTCAGGTGGTGAACAACAACGTGTTGCAATTGCTATTGCCATGGCTAACGAACCTAAGATTATTTTAGCTGATGAACCAACTGGAGCTGTAGATTCTGATACAGGAAAACAAATATTTAATGCTTTTAGAAAATTAAATAGTGAAACAGGTGTTACTATAATAATTGTAACTCATGATAGAGGAGTTGCTAAGAATGTTGACAGAGTTGTAGCTATTTCTGATGGACGTACTTCAAGTGAGTATATTCGTAAAATTAGTTATAAAGAGGAATTAGAAGAACTTGACAGAATGTCTGGTGTTGAAGAAAGTGATACTCATGAAGAATTAGTTGTAGTTGATAGACATGGACGTTTAAAGCTACCAGAAGAGTATTTAGGATCTACTGGAATCACTAAGAACAGTCGTATTAAAATGGACTTAGAAGACGGAAAGATAGTCATTTATAGACAGAAAGACGATAATGAAGAATCATAAAAAACATTTTTTATTAATAACACAACTAATTGTTTTATCATTCATTTTATCAGGGTGTATGTATTTTATGCCAGTTGATAGATCAATATATGAACCTGAATTATTACCATCAGAAAAACTTATTTTACCAACTATTAATGTGATTGTTGGTGATTTGAGAATTGTTTATGATAAAGAAGCAGTTATTGTTGCTGATATTGAAAATACTGAAATAGTAAGTTGTACTACTCTTGGTACAATTAGTGAATTGTATGTTAAAGTTGGTGATGTAGTTAAAAAGAATCAATTACTTGGAATTCTTAATATGGAGTCTGTTAACGAACAAGTATTTAAACAAGAAATTACTGTAGAAAAAGCAAGAATGAATTATGATAAACAATTGGGTTTATATAATATCGGAAAGATTGATTTTTACACATTAGAATTTGCTAGGCTTTCATTGGAAGCTTATGAAAATTATCTATCTGACTTATATGAAAAACAAGAAGCTCACTACTTATATGCCACATCTTCTGGAACTGTTATTGAAATTTTTAGATTTGAAGGTGACTCGGCTAAGGGAGATGTTCTTAGTATTTGCCCACTTAATAATTTTTTAATTCAATATGAAATACCAGCAACAGATAACCTTTCACAAACAGATGCACTACTAATAGGATTACCGAGTGGAAAAGAAAATGATGATGGAAAAATAAAAATTATTTATGAAGGTAATCAATATGAAGGTTATGTTTATAGAACTTCTTCACAGTTTTCATTAGCATATGATTATTTTGGAGATGATATGTATGGGCAACTTGCTTTTACAATTTTACCAGAACAGTTAGTATTAGGAAAGTCAACAACTATTAGATATGTTGAAGATGAAGCCTTTAATGTGAAGGTTATTCCTATTTCTACTGTATATCCAAATGATGATGGCACATTTTATACATATGTAGTTGTATATAATGAAATCGAATATAGAATAATTGAAATTGGAATTACTGATGGTATTTTTTATGAAATTATTAGTGGTCTTGAAGCAGGCGACAAAGTTTTAAAGAGTAGGTAACATTGATGAACAAAAAACATATGAAAAAAAGAATATTGTGGGTTATTGGCTTATCGCTTATATTTTCACTCATAGGATGTCAGAAAGTAATAGTTAATCCTCTTACTATTCCTGAATACATAAAAAAAGAGCCAAACTACTTAACAGAAATTATTGTTAAAGTTGATTTATATGAGTCGAAAACTATTTATGCAAAAGTTCATCCAATACAAGAAGAAACATATTATTTTGATACTTCTGGGTATATTGAAAGAATTTTACCAATAAGAGGTGATGAGGTTGTTACTGGACAATTATTAGCTGTTTTAAATAATGCTGATTTAGCAAAAGAAGCAAGAGATATGGAGATAACATATCAAGTAGAAAAATTGAAAGTAGAAAAACTTCAAAAAATATATGATACAACAGGTACTGGAAAATATGATTTAGATATAGCTCTACTTGATTTTGCATTAACTCAATATCAATATGATAAACTTCAAAAACAAGTTGACACATTAAATATTTATGCCACATTTAATGGAGTAGTTAGTTCTGTAAAAGTAATTGCAAATAAGCTTATCAGTCCAAGTAATGGGATTATTACAGTAGTTGATGAAAGTGATACATATATATCTTTTACAGATCCAGATATTCCAGGTTTAATAGTTGGCTCATTTGTTAAACTATATATAACTAAAGATGAAATAGTTGAAGCTACTGTTGTTGATATTGATAAAAAAGAAGAAATTATTATTATAGATGCAGGTATAGAAGATATAAGACTTGAAGATATTGGACAATTATTTAAAGTTGAAATAATTTTAGACCAAGTGAATCAAACAATTGCAATAAAAGAAGGATGGTTACATGAGGCTGCTGGTAGAGAGTTTGTATATGTACTAGATAACGGTGTTATGACTGAACGAGAAATATCTAAGGGAAAAGAACTTGGAGGTTGGGTTGAGATTTTACTAGGTCTTCAAGAAGGGGACGAAGTAATTGTTAATACCAATTAATAATTACATTAACGTTGATGCTAAATATTGTAGTAAGGAAAATTTTATATAATCGATGGATTAGCGTCAGTTTGTTAATCTGTTGTACCTTGGCAATAGCTGTTGCAGGTGCTATTCCTATGTACTCATATTCTGTAATAAATAATAGTATCTCAAATGAATTTGAAGATATGATTACTTATGGTGATGAAATCGGTATGACTTATCAATTTGAAGCCAATTTTGAATATGTAAATGAAGAACA
>JAUUZV010000043.1 GCA_030592085.1 Clostridia bacterium
CTTCCTCAATGTCACTCACTTTTCTACCCAACGAGTTAACATTAAATTCAGGTTTCTTCTGCGCAAATCTCATTCCATATCCCCTTCATTACTATCTTCATTATTATCATAAGCTCTAGTTATATTGCCATAAACTTTTTTCATTTGTTCTAATTCAACATTAGTTGGTATAACTAATCTTGGTTTTTCACCATGAATTGGTTCAACTAATAATTCACTAGCTTCGCTTGGATTGTCAAATTTCATTATATCAATACCAAAAAAATCTACTTTTTTATTTACTTGTTCACCTTTTGATATTTCTTCTACAAAATGATGTACATTATTGTATTGTTTATTTTCAAGCTCACATTGCTCCTGTGCTTCATCTATAGTATCATACTCTTCAGGCAAAACTCCACTAACTGTTCTGCCATATTCAAATTTTATCACATATACCATTTACTCACCTTTTGTATTTTATATAATTTAATAAATTTAAATAGATTAAGGTTTAATTCTAGTTATATAATACTAGCTTAATTTAGTCGAGGTACTATGTGTTTACCTGTGACTAAATGTTAATAGTTATTTCGTACTACTATATTTTAATATAAGGTACTCTTAGAGGGGCTTATATTAATTATATATAATTAGATATATTATTATTTAGTCTTCATCAACTACTACTTGTGGTGCAATAGCCAAACAAATCTCGATTTCGTGTATGTTATTAACTATAAACAATGGGGCTGATTGTTTTTCACAATAATAAAGTCCCATATTAATCAAGTCACTTGATTTTGGAAACAATATGCGTAACATTTTCTTTGTTTTATAAAATAAATAATATTCATAATACCAAGAAGTGTTATCTTTATGATACAACTTATCAGGAACCAAATGTTCATCTGAGCCTATTCTAAAATCATTTAGATAACACAAATCATATTCATAATTTATACTACTAAATCGTCTTAAATTTATATTAAATTGTTTTTCGTTTAATATAGCAAACGTTTGACTTTTATTAACAAAAAAACTCTCAAGTTTAATATCTTCTTCAGTATTAATATTTTCTTCAATAGTTTCAGTAGCTTTATCTTCAACAAAACCTATCATATTTACACCTCTTTATTTTATATTTTATTTAGCACAATTAGAGTGCTATTAATAATAAATTAATTGCAATACCAACACAAAATGAAAAAAACAAAAAATAAATTTCGTTTTCTTTTTTTATCGTCATTTTATATCATATCCTATTTATTTATCTTTGCCATAAATTCCTACGAAAAACCAAAAAAACCAAGTAGGTAATGAAAGTGTCATAGCAATATACATTTGTAAATCACAATAACCTACTAACATCACTGTTAAAGCAAGTAAAGTTACTGCCGAGCCAAGAGTATCAAAATTATATAACACTTTTCTATCCACAAATACTTTTCTAAACAATAGAAAAGTACCAATTGTAAATATAACATTAGCTGACATAAAGATATACTCAGAAGGCACAGTACCAATCATTTTATCAATTCCTTTAGAAGAAAGAAGTATTGATTCTTGTCAATTGCTTTGCTGCAGTAGTATCGTTATCATAGACATGACCACTTCTACCAATTACAATTATTGAATTAATATAGTAATCATCTTTTAAAATGTATTTATTTATCATTTCAATTATTGCAATTATGTTACTTGGCATTGCTCCATAAACATCCCAGCTTCTAAAGTCTAAATGAATATCAACTAATATATCAGATATTTGTCTTATTTGAACCCTCTGTAGACAAGGAGGATTTTCTGAAAAAGTGTCTAGTTGTGGATGATATGTTATCATTTGAAGTTGTCTTGAATTAGTAGAACCTCTCAAGTTATTGTGTAATGCTGCTATTTGGTCAAAATGTTCAGCGTTTGATATTTTGTATCTTGCAAATCTTTCGAAATACAAATATGAAAATTGTTTTTCTTCTGGTAATTTTATATAATCATCAAGATAGTCATATGTGAATTCTCGACAATATGCATCGATAGACATTTTACCAAAAGGGAATTGCGGATGAACCTTATGATTTTCAATTTGTGTTATTGCATTATCTCTTAGTACTATTGCAAGTATAGATTCTTGTGCTCCATTTGATTTAAATCCATCTCTTAAATTAGCATTTACAGCTCTCACCCAAGCATCAGGGAAATCATTACTCTCAATCAATTCAAATTCAGGATATTTCTTACTCATGTTGTTACCTCATTGTCTTTTTTTATTATGTCTAATTCCTTTGGCATAACTTGTATTAATACTGTAGACTTGCCTGCGAATTCGTAATGAACTTCTTCATTTGAGTCTTGAGTTCCTATTTGAACAGCAAGTTTTCCAAAGTGAGTATCATGTAAACAACAGTCAGCTTCATGTACAAATAATCTACAATTGGCATCACAATTTTTACAGTAATTTCCATCTATTATATCTTGCACAGTCGTCATATTATTACCTTCTTATCTGAATTTTAAACCATATTTATATTGTTTCATTAAAATAACAGTAATTATCGCAACTGGACCAAACAATGAAAGGAGTAATGCATAAAACACATCTTCTATATAATCATTTTTAGCTGCAATTGGATATTTATTTTGATAAAATGAAAAACAAAATCCATAAGCTAATATACTACAAACTAACCAAAATATTAAAAATAATATCATTACTAATGTCATATTAATTTCTCCTTTATTTTATGCATTAAAAGTCTGCTAAACTGAATTGACCTTTGGATAACTTATCCCTTTTGAGTTCTTCTTTGGACTTCTTTACTTTTTTGTTACTATTTCCAATGCTATCCATATCAAAGTCTGAGTCTAATGTATTACTTATCTCTTCTGCTTTATTGATTTTGATATCATGTTGACTCATTTCGAATAATTCATTAACAATTTCATTTGTACTTTTATCTTTGCCTAATTTTTGAAACAACATCCACGAAATTTCATCTTTTGTTAATTCATTCTCGATACAAAATTTAAGTGAATTAGTTTGCATTATTTTAATTAAAAATGGTAATATTTCAGTTGGAATACGTTTACCCGAAACGTGATAATTATTAGATAGTTTAACAAATAATTTTTTATGAATATTCCTGATTTTACTATTATTTTTTAATATCTTCCAATGTTGTGGTCCCTGAAATCTAATGAATCCACCTTTTGTGTATGCACTAGAATTATTGCAAATACTATTTACACAACTCAGCATAACACTAGAATGTTTCCACATTTTATAGTTCTGTCTTCGCCTAACCCGACCTATAAACATATCTGCTTTTGATACTTTTTCATATGCTTCTACTAAATCATTTTTATTATTGAAAACTAAACTCAAATTCTGCTCAACCCATTGAACTAACTCCTCTGGGTTTTTTTCGCAATTAAGCAAACTAGCATATGTTTCTGAAATATTTGGAGCTTGAGTAATATTTTGTAAAGTTTTAAAAATATTATCTTTACCATGTTTTTTAGATAGTATTAAATCTGCTTCTTTTAACAAATTCATGTTATCTGATAAATTTGACTGCAAATCATTTATTGCCATTCTCAAATCACCGTTTGCATTTTTAGATATTATATCTAAAACTTTAACACTCACATTCAAATTTTCTTTTTCAGATATTTTACTTAAAACAATAAATATATCAGTTTTACTAATATTTTTGAGCTCAACAACTGTACAAATACTACGTAATGGATAAGAAATTTTATATAACTCATTGCACGTTAATATAATACTTTGCTTAGCATTCTTGACAATATTGATTATCTCTTTTGCTCCACCTCTGTCTGAATTACCATGTAAATTGTCTGCTTCATCCAGTATGATTAGCTTTTTTCTATCATCAAATGACTTATTATCACTAGCAACACCAACTACCTTTTTAATAACACCTGCTGTTCTTTGTGCACTCGCATTGAGTTCAATCGGTTCTAAATTCATTTCGTTGGCTATGACATAAGCTAAAGTTGTTTTTCCAACACCAGGATTCCCATGTAAAAGAATAGGTTTTTTTTCATAATCATCGTCTATAGTTAATTTAATCAAAGAAATCGCTTCACGATTACCAACAATCTCACTAAATACTTCAGGTCGATATTTTTCAATCCACACTTCACTGCTCATATACAACCACCATATAATCAAAAAATTTACACTAAAGTATTCCTGTTCTATTCTTTTTAAAGTCTGCTAATTTTGCCAAAGTAATTTTATCCAGCTCTTCTTCATCTTTTTCATTTGTAATTGGAAAAATTATTAAATCTTTCAAATTTTTAATGATGCATATTTTATCAGTCTTAATATCTAAATCCACGACTACTCCAGTACCATACATCAAATCTTCAACCGGAATCATAACAAATTTATGTATATCATTCATTTTAATCAACCTCTTTCATTAGTAGTTTTATGTATTTTGTCTACTATGTCTGTTATTTCTGAAATGTTTATGTGATGACCTATTTCCTCTGCAAATTTGAAAGCATTGATTGTAATATACCAACCATTGTATCGATTTGATGAATTTATCTTATTTTTTATGAATAATTCAAGTCTTTCTTCTTTTGATAAACCAAAATTATTGAAACTCTTAGCTTTAGCACTTTTGCCAAACTTCGAAATCTTATTTTTCAAAGCACTACTTTTAACACTACCTTTAATTTCCTCCTTTTCCACAGGCTTTTTTATAATTTCCTGTTTTTTTTCCTTAGCTGGCATTCTAGACCCAAATCCCATAATATCACCATTTATAATGTTTTTCTAGCATAATTATATCCACAAATAGAACAAGAATATATGGTATGAATATAACCACTATCATCACGAAACATAAATTTTTTACCTAAATGTGTGTTACAATTAGGGCAATTATATCCTCGCAAAAATCTGTATTTCATTTTATATGATTTGCCATAATTAGTTTGTAGTTCTCTTAGATTTACCCAAAGTTTTTTAGCTTCAGCAAGTTCTAAATGTTCATAGTGACATTTTTCTGCAAAATGTTTAATATCTAAAAAAGAATTCTTTGTTTTAGACATATTAATCATCTCCCTTTATTCCTAAAAACTTATTTGCAACTTTCATTATTTCATTGCCGTCTTCTTTAGATTCTGCAATAAAAGTAATACTAACTTCTTTTTGAAGCGCAATTTTATTTCCAATATTCACCAAATTATGATAATTCGATTCACTACTTACTATTTTCATTTTAAATCACCTTATTTTTTATAAAAAATGAAAGAAATATAGGGAATTATCCCTATATTAAAGTGTTTTAGGCTGAAATTAACTTTGTGCCATTTTCGCCCATGATATAGACGGGCACACCCATAATCTCAGCATTTACATTGAGCACTCTGGATGTTTCTTCTACACCATCGTTCGTTCTTGTACTTTCACTATATCTGCCAACGAAAATTCCAACATCATCAGCAATCAACTGCTTTGCAATGTGTTCATCTTCAACATACATAGTAATGATTTGAGATTCCTCCGAATCAGCCTCGGGGTCGCAGAGATTGATAAGCCATTTATCTTTTGGTTTAGTGGGTTCATCTACTATCATCAAAAATAAGTTGACAAATTCTTTATCGTCTGCATCATTGAGAGATTTAACTATCGATTCACTCAAATCTTCAAAGACCCCAAGAATGTCCTTAAAACCATCTGTCGAACACGGCTTTATTTGGCTAGTTCCAGTTGTGGAGTACCACTTTTGTCCTGTCGTTGTATTAGTAAATGGCTTTGCATCTACATTTATATCAAATGGTATACCAAATCGAACTTTCTTGAGTAACTCTCTTTGTTTTCCAGTGAATTTTATGAATGCTTCCTCATAAGTATCACCGTTAAACAAGAAAACCTCGCAAATCTTTGTATTGAATACAGAAATATCACCTGGTCTCATATCTTTTCTATTCAGAACACCAATTGTTCCAGTTGGAACTCTTTGCCCAGAAAGAATCACCGAATTTGTACCGCTGCAAGATGGGCAATTATCACCGTTTTCTGTGTCAGCTGTATCCCAAATTCTTTCGCAAGCAAGGCATTTTCTCCAAGAACCTGCTATACCTATCTTCTGTCTTTTATCATAGTCCCTCGTCTCTTCTGTGGCATTGCATGAATTCTGTTCCATAGCAGAACAGTTTTTCATAACAACTGAAATTGTCATGGTTGGTTTTGACTTAAATGACCTTGTTGCTGTAGAAAGTCCTTTTACCGCAACCATTCCATGGTTATATTTCTCATCCGAAGTCTTCAAAGCAGTCCTAGCATACGGACTCTTGACAGCAGATATAAATCTATTTGTTGCCTTCTCCAAATCTATTTCAGTTCCTTCAATTAAAGTTTTTAATTCTCCTAAAATTTTCTTTCCATCTATTCCGTCTATGATACCGTCTAATTCATTCGTTGTTTTAGCCATGTATTTTCCTCTAGTTCAATTTCCTTTGTTTAAATTTCGTTTCTATTTAAGTATATGTGTGTAATCCAACAAGTCAGATTACGTGTAAATCGACTATTCAGCCGAGATTACTGTTCAAACTTTGTAGCTAAAGTATGTTTAGCTATGTCTTCATGTGCTATTACACTTAGATTATCAATTACATCGTTTGATAAATGTTCATTCAAATATGTAAATATTTCAGACCAAGAAACATCATTTACACACCAAGTATCCCATATCACAGGCAACACAAGTCGTCTTACTTCATCCATCATATCAGTCATATATTTAACCACCATATGATACTATGGAACTAGCATCGTCCCAGGATTCACCATTATTTTTATGCATGCCAGTATGTCCTTTTACTAATGTACACTTTACATTTGTCCTACCACTCAATGGTCGTTTGCACACTGAACTACATTCTGATTCATTAAACCCTAAAAATTTTTTAATAAATTTAAACATTATTCATTACCTCTTTGAATTATTTGTTCTTTATCATATCTAAATCCACAAACGAGCCATGTTATGAAAAAAGCAACAATTCCAGCATAAATATTTTCCATCCATAAACTAAAAGGTAAAGCAATTGCAATACTTGCAAGAATATATGATATTGACGTTACTATTGTTACCATGATATTTACCTCTTCGAATTATTCTAATAATCTTGGTGGTTCACCAAATGCATATTCTATTGCATTTCTTATTATATGAAGTTTACATTTATTTCCTGTTATAAAAGAAATCATGTCAATATCATCATAACATTCATTTGATAGTTGTAATGGCAACTGTACAGTTGAAGTAACATTACTCAAATCGGCATAATCATACACTCCTTTAATATAATCTAAATATTGCATAATTGCAGCTCTAATGAATATAGATGGGGTTAACCTAGTTTGCTTAACAATTTTTGTCTCTTCATCTAATTTTAATTTCACGTGCAAAGGAACAACTGGATTAAACCTACTAAATCCTTTATTTTTATCATCTGACACTGCCACATATTCATCCGTAGCCTTTTCAATATATTTATCATTCATTCATATCACTCTTTCAGTTTTTATAATTTAACATTATTTTAATTCCATAAATCAAATAATAAATAAGTTAAAGGAAGTTTATCTATCATCGCAATATATATTAAATAAGCAAAATAAATAATAACAAGAATATTAATATATGGACCAATCACACCTATGAGCAATAAAACTAATGATAAAATTAATGACTCCGCAATAAATTCAAGGGTATATTCAATTGTTTCACTCACTTATATCACCTTCTTATTTGATTATGCAATTCTTTTGTATGAATCCTTCGTTTTGGTATTCGTCAAATGAATACTCTGACCAACTTTCTTCTGATGAATCTTTTAATACAAATTGAAATACTTTACATTTAGTTTTGCCAGGAGCAATTCTCATTGCACGACCTGTTCTTTGGGCAAATGTAGTCGGAGATTTTGAAGGATTCATAATTATAATATTATCTACAGCGGCAATATCTATACCCTCTGAACCTAATTTGGCAAATATTAAACCTCGATATTTCTTGCCAACTTGTTTGAATATTTGACTTCTTTCCTCAGATTTCATATCCTGAGAAACTCTCTTAATGACAAAACTTTTATTTTCACTCGCTACAAAGTTTTGTATAATCGATTCTATTGCTTTAGCTGCAAATACAAAGTCAGAAAACAATAAAAATGTTTCTTCGTTATATTCGAAAGTTTTAAGCAATTTAACTAATTTTGTTAATTTTATGTGAGATGTAGAAGACATCTTTTTTAAATCTTGTGATTTTTGCAAACCATTTTTATCTGAATTTGCAATCTTTCTAACTATATCATTATTAGTCCATGAAATATTATAAAATTCGGGCTTAACCACAAAGCCATTTTTGATAAGTTCATGTATTGACACACTAGCTTTCACGTTATCAACAAGTGCATAAATATCACCTTCACGTCCATCCAACCTTCTTGGTGTAGCACTCAATCCAAGTTTATAAGGAATCATCAATCCATTCAATACATTTTTAAACGTATTCGCAGGAACATGGTGACAATTTTTAGATACAAATCCATTTAATATATAATTATGATTTTCATTATGAACAGTTATATTATAACATTGTTCAGTGGAACGATATTCCAAATTAGTAACGCCATATATATGAAACCAATCTTTGTCTTTAAATACGATATTATCACAGTATTCTAATTCTAAATATTCATATTTTAATGCTTTAGAATTAAGTGTTAAAAATTTATGTTCCAAAGTTGAATTTATACGACGTTTTTCACCTGTACAGTCTTCTAAATGTACCGTATATACTTTTTTTATTCCAGTTTTAAATATATCAAAATCTGCTTCAATTAAGTTACCTTCTTTGATATCACAGCAATGTATTTTAACATCGATTTTTTTCTTTTTCATTTCCAATATAAATCTTAAAGGTAATGCTAAATGATTTGTGTGAATAATGCTGTCTGATGGAATACATTCATCGTTCACTATTAAACCGAAGCCTGCACGTTTGATTTGATTTAAGTTTGATTCTTTTGTTGCTGATTGATATGTTCCTATAACAACGTTGTTTGTATAGTCTAATGCTTTTTCAAGTGACTTACCTGAACCAAATATTCCTATTTTGTTTTTAAATGTATTACCAAATGCTTTAATTAAACTGTCTTCCCACATATTAATTAGGTCTACAGTATGAACCAATATAAGTGTTTTGAACCCAGACCTTTTAATTATGTAGCAACCCATAACAGATTTTCCCGAACCTGTGGGTGATTTAATTACACCTAATTTATCTCTATCCCATTTTAATGAACAATCATATTGATAATTACGTAATTGATATTTTAATATTGGAAACCTAACTTCTTGGCAATTTTCATATAAATTAAATGGAGTTTTATTTTGATTTAAAAGCATAAATCCTAAACCATTTAGATGTTTACATAATATTGGAACAAAACCTATACCATATTTTGATTTTATCGTTGTCATGCCACTAGTTCTATTACTATCAACAACTTCCAAATAGTTAATCATCTCAGATGAATTATTCCAAGTAGTAAACACATAACTTTTTACAGTTAAAATATGTTTAATCATATTTGAATTGATATTAGGAAATGCAAATGTGGCACTATTTTTAGCCATATCCACATTTACATAACATATTTTAATCATTATTCCTCAATAGTTTTATAATATTTTTTATTAAAGTCTTCTGCTTCTTTGAGTATGCCTGCTAATTCACTTAAATTTACTTTAATGTAATCAGTGAATTCCACTACACATTCATGTTTATCATCAAAACTAATAACTATTACATTATTATTTCCACTTTTCAGAGTCAAACTTTCTACTTCACAAGTCATTTTCTCACCTTCTTAATAATTAACCTAAGCACGTCTGGAGTCATCCAACCAAGCATGAAATAAATTATAAATTTTATTTGGAAAGTAACAATATCATAGTAGTTTAATGCTTTAAAAACACAAACCGATAATATTAATCCAATAATAAAACTTAACACAAAAGATTTAATATCAACACTCATTTAAATCATCTCGATAATTGATATAATATGGTTCTTGTTCACCTGTACTTACAATCCACTTTATTTCATTTAAAATTCCCAACCTAAATAATTCTAAATAATACATATTAAATGACATATTAATTACCTACACATATCAAATGAATACCATACAATAATAATTACAAGTATTACTAAAAGAAAGGTTAGCACAGCAAATTCACACATAAAATACTCTATCGTTAATATTACACTACATGTAATTACTATTCCACATATAGACATCAAAGTTAAATATAAAAAGTTTTTAGCCATACACATCAATCTTTTAATATTCATTTACTCACCTTTTTACTTTGTGATAATAGTTTGTGGTTATTAATGTAGTTGAGGGGGTATTTAGTTCTGCATATTTTGGGTAGGAGTGGTAAAATAGTTTTACAAAACTAAACTCTGCAGTCCTCGTCTGGCTGCACCTACTTAATAACCACAAATGATGTTAGAGGAATCGAACCCCAATTGCACCAGCACATCTAATGAATATATCAATACTATAATTAATTCAAGTGAATGTAGCCTGTTATTTGAGAACACAATTTCAACAGAAAGACAGAAGGTGGTAAAAAACTGCCTTAGAAAACACTACACTCATATCTTGTAATTATAATATTGATTAAAAAGTCTTAATATTTATACCCGAAGGTATTTATTTAATACGTTTAGATAGTATATAAGCTTATCGATTTAAATTATTACTCTATAAGAATATAAATTATTTTATGACAAATCTTTTGTGATGTAATAATCTGAATAATTGATTGATTCTTTCTTTAGTAATTTATACATTATTGTTAAAAAATCTTTTAATAATTTTATTTCAAAAAGATTCAAAGTTTCTTCGCCTGTTATATTTAATACTTTAACTTTATATTCATTCAAAAAAGCAACAAGAGTACCAATATCATTTATATCATGATTATATAGGTCTATTACAATTGCTTGTTTATCTTGCATGGCACATCTACTCTTAATTGCTAGATTTTTCTTGAGAGTCTTCTCATTACTAACAAATATTAAAGTAAAATCAGAATTATTAATAGCATAATCTTCCTTTACACTATCAATAATAACTTTAGCCGATGAAATTGCTCTAAAAATACCTTTACCAAATGGATAAATCATATTATTTTTAGGTCTATAACCATACTCAGCATTTATTCTAGGTACAAGATGTTCATTTTTATCAGCCCAATTAATAGACACAAGCCCAACATCACCAGAACCATCACTAATTATCATCTCAATCATATTATTACTCCATAACTAATAAAACTTACCGCCAGCGTGTACTTTTGGTAACCACTCTACTGTATGTGGTGCACCACAAGTTTGGCACCGTTGAGTTTTATCATCACTAAAAACAAAGACAGTATTCTCACCACATTCACAGCATTTCCTAGCAAACATTTTTTTATTTTCTTCACTCATATCATTACCTCATTACTATTCTCCTGCTGGAACTAAAAATGGAACACCTGTTAAACCTTTGCCTACTGTTATAAATTCATGCACACGTCTATGTTTTTCAATAGTATTATGTATATCATATGTAGGTGTATCTAATGGTATTATCACGTCTTCATCCATGTACCATTTGCCTCGTGTTTTAAAAAAACTACAAGGTATTATATATCCTTCTGCGACACCTTTACTATCAAACTTAACTTTAATATATTCACTCATGTCATTAGGTTCAATCATATTATTCCTCCTTTGATGAAGCTAAGTGTTCTAATGCTGCATCTTTCCATAGTTTCATGTTTTCATTTTCAGTTTCCAAGCATACTCTTTTGAGTTTAACAACTTCACGACGATAATTATTCATTCTATTTGTATGTTCTCTACCAATTTCATAGCATTCAGTGCAATAGTGATATCTATTATATTTAACTGCATGTTTTGAACAAATATTTCTATTACATATATGACAGTTATTATCGCTTAGTATTTTTTCTTTACAAATATCACAAAAATATTCTGTTGTATAAATCACTTTAGTTTCAATATGTTGACTATCTACTCTCATTTTAAATTACCTCTGTTTATAATTATTTTATAACTCTGGATGACACTTGGGGCACCACATTATACTGTCAAATTTTCCGGTAGCACTTACTAAATCTGTTTTACAAATATCACATTTTATTTCTACAATATCATATTCATCAACATTGAATCCAAATAGCTTAACCACATCAACTATATTCCAAGCCGACAGTAAATTATCAACTTCTCGACTAATATTCAGTTTTACTTTCATTTTAAATCACCTTTGTTTAATAATATGATTATGTATGTTTGTCTCCTATGCTTACGAAATGAGCTAGTAATGTATTTAATTGTATGTATTCATTTGCTCCTTCGGTGAGTCTGAAATCTATTTCTCCTACTACTTCTAACATTGATGATAAAATAACATCAGGTATAGCACTATTGAGTAAATATTTGAGTATTCCTTTTATAATATCTTCCCCTGATAAACCGTCATCAAACATTAAGTTCACCAAGTAGTTTTTTGACTCAATAAATTTACCATCAAATGCTGAATCAACCATTTTTTTAACAAATTCTTTATTGATAATAACACTTGTTGCCAAAACAATTTCCTTAGTGATAATATCAGTTCCAATTGCTGCAGCCTGTAGTGTACTTATTGCTTTTCTCATATCACCTTCTGCAGCATAAAGAATAGTATCAATAATATCATC
>JAUUZV010000191.1 GCA_030592085.1 Clostridia bacterium
GTGGTTCCTTTGATAGCAAATTAAAATTATATGATATTGTAATTGCTATGGGAGCATGTACTGATTCTAATTATGCAAGTCAATATAACTTAAAAGGTACCTTTTCAGCAATTGCTTCATGGGAACTTTTATTAAAAGCCAAAAAAGTAGCAGATGAGAAAAATATAAAAGTAACAATTGGAAATATATTAACAGGAGATGCTTTTTATTCTGAAGAAAAAGATGGCATAGATAAATGGGCAAAAATGGGTATAATCGCTGCTGAAATGGAAACATATGCTCTGTATTGTAATGCAGCACGTGCAAATGTAAATGCATTAACAATATTAACAGTTTCAGATTCTTTAACAACAAAAGAAGAAATATCTAGTGAAATGAGAGAAAAAGGTTTTACAAAAATGATGGAAATTGCTTTGGAGGTAACTGATTGAAAGCTTGGGAACTTGCACGAAAAATTTATATAAACGCAAAACCAGTTGTATTGGATGAAGAAGAACAAACATGGGAAGCTATGAAAAGTATTTCTAGTTTTTATGATAGTCTTTTAAGTATTGAATGGAGTAGTAATGTTCCAGGTTCTGGAGCACCTGAGAATTCAATGATTGCAGCTGTGCAAGCATTAGAAAATAGAGGTTATTTAGTTAAAAATAGTGAAAACTTAATAGTTGAGGGAATCAAAGCAAATGAAGATAAAAACTTTGTTAAATTAAATGAAATAACATCATTATTAAAAAATGAATTACTAAATGCTAAAAAAGATGAAAAAGCACATTACTGGAATTATACAATATATTCTAGTTATGATGAATATATAAAAAAAGTAACATTTCCAGAATCTATTGAAGTTGATGTTAATACAAATGAATTTTTAAATAAAACTAAAGCAGCATGGCTATCACAATTAATTGGTGCTGCAATGGGAACACAGGTTGAAGGATATACATCAGAAAATCTATTTAACACCTTTGGAGATGTAAAGTCATTTGTGAGAGAACCAAATACATATAACGATGATATTACTTTTGAATTAGCATTTCTTGATGCTTTTAAAAAAAGAGGATATAAAATTACTTCTAAAGATATTGCTTTAGCTTGGATTGGGCTAATTCCATGTGGCTGGTCTGCTGAAGAAATTGCTCTTAAAAATATTAGATCAGGAATTTTACCACCTTTAAGTGGGACAAATAATAATCCATTTAATGAATGGATTGGTGCTCAAATGAGAGGCGCAATTTGTGGTATGGTAGCACCTGGGAATCCAAAACTTGCATCTAGATTAGCGTGGAGTGATGGAGAAGTTTCTCATTTTAATAATGGAATTTTAGGAGAAGTTTTTAATGCAGTTATGGTATCGTTAGCATACATTGAAAAAGATATTAAAAGTATTATAAATTATGCAATTAATTCAATTCCTAATGATAGTGAATATTTCCAAGTTATAACATATGCACTCTTAATGTGTAAAACAAATGATGATTGGAAAAATGCATTAAAAAAATGTGACGAAAAGTATATAAAGTATAACTGGATTCATGCATATCCAAATATATGTGTTGAAATAATTGCTCTTTGGTATGGAGAAGGTGATTTTTCAAAAACTTTAAATATAGTGACTATGTCAGGCTTAGATGTGGACTGCAATGCAGCTCAGATAATGTCTGTTTTAGGTATACAAAATGGAATAGATTCTATTCCAAAGCAACTAAATCATCAAGCATTTAATGAACTTGTAACTTACATGAGATTTTATGAAAAAGTAGTATTAGATGATTTGGTGAAATTAACAGTAAATAGCATAAAAAATGCTAAGAAAATTTAGGAGGGAAAGAATGAAAAAATTATTAGCAATAGTATTAGCATTAGTATTAGTGATTTCACTAGTAGCATGTAATACTGAAGGAGATACCAGTGATACAACTGAAGATGTTGTTAAAGTAGCATTACTACTAAATGGTACATTAGGAGACAAATCATTTTTTGATTCAGCAGATAGTGGATTATCAATGGCTAAAGCTGAATTTGGTGATGATATTGAAGTAATGACAGTTGAAATGTCAAATGATGATACAAAATGGATGCCAACATTATATGATTATTGTGATGATGGTACATGGGATGTAATTATTGTTGGAACATGGCAGATGGTTGAACCAGTACAAGAAGTGGCAGCATTATATCCTGACCAAAAATTCTTCTTATTTGATAGTGCAGCAACATATGATGATGGTGCAAACTCAAATGTATATTCAATTCTATTTAAACAGAATGAAGTTTCATTTTTAGCAGGAGCATTAGCAGCTGAAATGTCAGAAACTGGTATTATTGGATTCTTAGGAGGAATGGAAGGACCAGTTATTAATGACTTCTTACTAGGATATATTCAAGGTGCTAAATATGTAAATGATGATATTAAAGTAGTAATTTCCTTTATTGGTAATTTCTATGATTCAGCAACAGGAAAAGACTTAGCGTTAGCGCAATACCAACAAAATGGAGTAGACATTGGGTTTAATGTAGCAGGTTCTGGTGGACTAGGACAAATTGACGCTGCTGTAGAAGTAGGAAAATTTGCAATTGGTGTAGACTCTGACCAAGCCTTGTTATTAGGTGAACCAGCAGCTAGTTTTATCCCAACATCAGCAATGAAAAATGTTGATAATACAATATTTAGTGCAATTGAAATGGTAATGGATGGGACTATAACTTATGGTATAAGTGAAGCTTTCGGATTAAATGAAGGCGGAGTTGGCATTGCTGACAATGATAAGTATAAAGAATTAGTATCACAAGAAATCCGTGATAGTATTGTTGCATTAGAAAGCGATATTATAGATGGAACTATCATAGTTGATACTGCATTTGGAAAAACTACAGAAGAAATACAAGCAATTAGAGACACAGTTAAATAAAATAGTTTGTTCTATGCAAATATATAAGGGCGGAGAATATTATAATCCGCCCTTATAATATTCTAATAAGTTGGTGGTGAATATAAATGAACGATATAATTCTAGAAATGAAAAATATACTAAAGATATATCCAAATGGGATAGTAGCCAATAATAATATAAGTTTTTCAATAAAAAAAGGTGAAATTCATGCTTTACTTGGCGAAAATGGAGCAGGTAAAACTACTTTAATGAGAATTCTTTTTGGGATTGAAAAACATGAAGAAGGAGAAATATTTTTATATGGTAAAAAAGTAGAAATAAAATCTCCTCAAGAAGCAATTGATTTAGGGATAGGAATGGTACATCAACATTTTATGTTAGTGCCATCACTAACTGTTGCTGAAAATATAATATTAGGTGTTGAACCTAAAAAATTCGGATTATTTACAAATATAGATGAAGCTATAAAAGTTTCAAGTGACATCGCAAAAAAATATAATTTTGATTTAGATGTTAAAGAGAAGATTGAAAATTTATCAGTAGGTATGAAGCAGAAGGTAGAAATCTTAAAAGCATTATATCGTAATGCGAAAATTTTAATACTAGACGAACCAACCGCAGTACTAACACCTCAAGAAACAGGTGAATTATTCATACAATTGAAAAAACTAAAAGATGATGGGCATACAATTATTTTTATTTCTCATAAATTAGATGAGATTAAAAGTATATGTGATAGGCTTACAATTATGAGAGGTGGACAAAGTAAAGGAACATATAATACAGAAAACTTTTCAACTGCTGAAATGTCTAGATTAATGGTGGGTAGAGATGTTATTTTAAAATTTGATAAGAAAAAAGCTAATCCTAAAGAAACTATATTAAACGTTAGGAATTTAAAATATATTAATTCAGCTGGAAACACTAAAGTAGATGATATTTCTTTTGATTTAAGAGAAGGAGAAATACTCGGGATTGCTGGTGTTGAAGGTAATGGACAAGGAGAGTTAATAGAAATTTTAACAGGTCTAACTACAAAGTTTTCAGGGAATGTTAATATATATGGTAAAAATGTTAAAAAATTAAGTATTAAAGATATTCGTAATTTAGAAGTGGCACATATACCAGAAGATCGTATGACCTATGGTTGTGCTGAAAATATGGATATTTTACACAATCTTTTTACTAACCAATATGATAATGAAAAATATTCTTCAAAAATGATGCTTAAAACAAAAAAAATGGCTAGTGATGCAGAAAAAATAGTTAAAGAATTTTTGATTAAATGTAGTTCTCCAAAACAAAGTGTTAAAATGTTGTCAGGTGGTAATATTCAAAAAGTTGTAGTAGCTAGAGAGTTTTCTACTTCACCAAAAGTAATTATTGCAAATCAACCGACAAGAGGAATTGATGTTGGAGCAGCAGAGTTTATTAGAAAAAAAATAATTGAATTTAGGGAACACGGAAGTGCAATTATTTTAGTTTCTGCAGATTTAAATGAGATTTTTGAATTGAGTGATAGATTAGCTGTAATGTATAAAGGTCAAATAACAGGTGTTTTTACTGATGTGAAAAAATTAACTGAAGAAGAATTAGGGAAATATATGTTAGGTCTTAAAAAAGATTCAAAATTGGAGGGCATACTTTATGAGTAAAATGTCTAGAGTTAGTGTTTTAAGAACTGTTTTAGCTGTATTAATTGCATTTTTTATTACGTTTGTAATAATTATACTTGTCAGTGAACAACCTTTAGAAGCAATTTCTAAGATGCTATTTGGTCCATTAA
>JAUUZV010000204.1 GCA_030592085.1 Clostridia bacterium
ACTATATTATCTATGGCAGCTGTATCATTTGTAAGACACGCAAGTAAAGGATTTAAGTATAGTAAACAATTACTAACTATTGCTATTGGTGCAATAATTGGAGGAGTAATTGGTAAAGAATTATTCTTTTTATTATCAAAAAATATGAATGACCAAGGGATTATAATTATGCAATCAAGCATTTTAACAGTATTATTATTAGTAGTTCTTATGAAAAATAGAATTAATACAAAATGTATCCATAATTTTGTAATTATTGGATTACTTGGAGTTCTTCTTGGAACCACTTCTTCTTTCTTAGGAATTGGTGGAGGTCCAATTAATGTTTTTGTTTTACACTGTTTCTTGGATATGGATACAAAAGAATTAACAATTAGTTCAATATTTATAATTTTATTATCTCAATTATCTAAATTAACTTCGGTAGGCCTTACAATTGGATATGGTTCTTTTGATTTAAGCATGTTAGTATACATGGTTCCAGGTGGGATTGTAGGTGGATTATTAGGATCATACTTATTACATAAAACTCATAGTGATCATATTAAAAATATATTTACCATTGTTGTTCTTTTAATAATTGCCATTAATATTTTTAATATTATTAAAGTTATATAGAGAATTTAATGCAAATAATTTGCTTTTAAAAAAATATGGTAAAACTAATGAGGATATGAGAAAATATACATAGCGATTAGTAGGGGATAAGAAAAAAGGTGAAATTATGTCGGATTATTATGACGGTATTCAAAAGAGATTAATTGATATCATTGATTTGTATCCAGAAAAAAATCGAAAAAAATTACAACTTGACTTAATACAGAGAATAATTGAAAGAATGGAAGTAACATATAAAGAATGTGATACATGTCAATTTTACCAAGATTTAGTTGAAGAGATTGTCACGAAAATTGAAAGTAGTGATAAAACATATAAAAAGGATATCAGAACTATAAAATTACATTTATTAAAAGAACATCATTTACTAGAAGAAGGTTTTTATATGGCTATTTTTATGAGTATTGGTATTTGTATTGGTTCTGTCTTTGGAACTATTTATGATAATTTACCTGTGTTTATGGGATTTGGAATTAGTTTTGGGATTTCAATAGGAGCAATTATCGATTCCATTGCCAAAAAAAATAATAAAGTTCTTTAAGATAAATTTTAATTCGTGTATAATATGATAAATATTTTAATGGAGGATTTTAATGAAAAATCAGCTTGTCTTAGTTTTAGACTTTGGTGGTCAATATAATCAATTAATTGCTAGAAGAGTTAGAGAACACAATGTATATTGTGAAATGGTTCCTTATACAATTTCTCTTGATAATATTAAGAAAAAAAATCCCGTTGGGATTATTTTTACAGGTGGGCCAGCTGCAGTAACTAATAATGATGCTCCATTATATGATAAAAAAATATTTGAATTAGGTATTCCTATTCTAGGAATATGTTATGGAATGCAGTTAATGAGTCACTTACTAGGTGGAAGTGTGAAAAAAGCAGAACAACGTGAATATGGAAAAGTTAATGTTGAATTATCAAAAAATACACTTTTTAATGACTGTGAAAAGGAAACTACCTGTTGGATGAGTCACACATATTATGTAAATAATAATCCAAGTGGATTTAATACAACTGCTACTAGTGAGAATTGTCCAAACTGTGCATTTGAAAATGTTGAAAAAAAATTATATGGAGTACAATTCCATCCTGAGGTAAATCATACACCTGAAGGCCAAAAAATACTTAAAAACTTTTTATATAATATTTGTAATGCTACAGGTGATTGGATAATGAGTTCATATGTTGATGAAACAATTTTAAAAATAAAACAAAAAATTGGTAATAAAAAAGTATTATGTGCTTTATCAGGTGGTGTTGATTCATCAGTAGCTGCAGTAATGATTCATAAAGCAGTTGGTGACCAATTAACTTGTGTTTTTGTTGATCATGGTTTATTAAGAAAAGATGAAGGCGATCAAGTAGAAAAAGTATTTTCTGAAGTATTTGATATGAATATTATAAGAGTAAACTGTGAAGAACAGTTTTTATCAGCTCTAGCTAATGTAAGTGACCCTGAAACAAAGAGAAAAATCATTGGAGAAGAATTTATAAGAGTTTTTGAAAGAGAAGCAAAAAAAATTGGAAAAGTAGATTTTCTAGTACAAGGTACAATTTACCCTGATGTTATTGAAAGTGGAGCAGGGGATGCTGCTACTATTAAAAGCCATCATAATGTTGGTGGATTACCTGACTATGTTGATTTTGAAGAAATCATTGAACCACTTAGAAACTTGTTTAAAGATGAAGTGAGAAAAGCTGGGTTAGAACTTGATATTCCAGAAGAGTTAGTATGGAGACAACCTTTCCCAGGTCCTGGATTAGCAATAAGAGTAATTGGCGCTATTTCAAAGGATAAATTAGATATATTAAGAGAAGCTGACTGGATTTTTAGAGAAGAAATAAGAAAAGCTGGTTGGGATAGAAAAGTTAATCAATATTTTGCTGTATTAACTCCAATGAGAAGTGTAGGAGTTATGGGTGACGAGAGAACCTATGACTATACTATGGCATTAAGGGGAGTAACAACAACTGACTTTATGACAGCTGATTGGGCACGATTACCATATGACTTATTAGAAAAAGTATCTAATCGAATAATAAATGAAGTAGGGCATATAAATCGTATAGTTTATGATATAACATCAAAACCACCTGCAACTATTGAATGGGAATAGTAACAAAACTTTATAAAAGTATCTAAACAATATATTTTTAGTTAATACTATTTGTAGATATTGATTTAATGATATCCTCCATCATAGAACGACTTACTGAGTCTAAATCCTTAATCCACATAAATCTGCCTAAATAGAAATATCCGTTATATAAAAAACCTATTTCCTTTACGTATATGGGATTACTTCCACCTGTAAATATTTCTGTTATAAAAGCATTAGTATTATCTAAATTTTCTAATATAATTTCTTCTGTATCACCAAATATTGTATCAGAATTATTAATACTCATTTTAGCATTAGCTATTAAAGAGTCATATACAGATTTAACATCATCTTCTTCAATAAGATCATCAAATTTAACCATATCAATTAATTCCACACCATCAAAAAATTCTAGGGCAAAAACACTGTTTGGTTTAAGAATAATATCTGCAGTATTCCAGCCGCTAAGGCCATGTAATTTCATACTGTTATCAATACTAATAAATATATTTTCTTCTTCTAGGGTTTGCTCATAATTAATTATTTTGTTTTCTATATCAGAATCATATTTTATTGAATATACCATGCTAATTAAATCTTCTTCAGTAATTTCATTATTAAGAGAATAAATTACAAAATTATATCCAAATTGATTGTTTAATACTTCACAAATTATTGCTTTATGGCTATCATCTCTCATAATTTGCCAAATTACTTCAGTACCACTTGCAAGAGTTTCTTCGGTAACTACTGATTCTGAGTATGTATTATTAAAATACATTGCATAATAATATGATACTAAGGAATTAAATTTAATGTGTGCTGTTTCACTATACTCACTAATAGGAGCATAATTTGCTCTTATTGTTATATAATCTTCAATAATATAATATTCATCAGATAACCAATCTCTTAGATTCTTATTTTTTTCTTCTAATTGCTTTACTTCAATAGAAAAAAGACCATTTGCCAACAATAATCTTTTACTAGTGTTTATTTCTACGGGAGGGTTAGAAGACGCCACAGTAGCTTTAGTACTAGTAGTTTTTATAGTTGTTGGAGTACTTGAGGGTAGAGAGGTACTAGTAGGTTTCGTAGTTGTAGATATACTTGATGGTATTGGGGTACTAGTAGGTTTCGCAGTTGTAGGTATGCTTGACAATAAAGAAGTGCTAGTAGTAGGTGTACTTGAGGCTACAGTTGTACTAGCAAGTGTTTCTTTAGTAGTAGCAAGTTTTGTTGAAACTTCTATATTTTCTGTTGATTTTTCACATGAGCATAATAACAATAATGCAATTAAAAATACAAATATTAATTTTTTCATAA
>JAUUZV010000145.1 GCA_030592085.1 Clostridia bacterium
AGCTATAAAATAGAACAAAAAGGTAATGAATATTTTATTGATATATTTATTAATAATGAAGTAGTAGCAACTCAAAAAATTATTCCCTATACTAAAGATGAAGTTATTACAGAGGTAGGCAATTATTTTGAGACTAAAGGTTTTAAAATAAGTGAAAATTCTATTCAATATGAAATACCAATAGGAACATCAACACATAGAGCGATTGGGCATATAATATTAGAGTATAAGATGGTTGAAAATGAGTTTATTTTAAGTGATATATCATATAGTGAAATCGAAAGTAACCGGAATTAAACTAAAAATAAAATTATATTGTATCGAAAAAACTTGAAACAAAAATATGATGAGATTAGAAGGGAATTATGAAAAAATTAAATATAATTATAATTTCAATTTTTATTCTTGCTACATTAGTAAGCTGTAGTTCTAGTGAAAAGCTTACACTATCAGATATAGAATAGCTTAGAGAGAAATTTCCATTTTGTGAAGATTTTGATCAAAGTATATCTGTTGATGTAGCTTCTTTAAAAACCGTTGACTTGGAGTATATGGTGACGGAAATAGATGGACCTATTATTATTGGAAAAATAATCAATAAATTGGATAATTTAACAATAGATACTTCAAGCTACGATGAAATTAATGAAGATATTAAAGAGAATAAGAATTATAGCGTAAGAGGTTTTACATATGCAATATATGAAATAAAAATATCTGAAATCATTAGAGGAGGCTCAGAAGTTAAAACTGACCATATTATTAAAATTGCAATTCCAGTTTTCTTAGATGCTACAGGACCATATAAAAAAGACCTTAAAGGTGTATTTATAATATCAAATTTTACTTCACCTTTGCTAAAAGAATATTACCAGACTTCTCGCTTTGGATTTCTTTATATCACTGATGATAGCTATGTTTTAGGGGCGTACCCAAATAAATTATCAGAAGATTATTCAGGAGTATCCTTAGAATTCTTCAAGAATGAAATTAAAAAATATTTTAAAGATTAATTTGTAGATACAAAAGTGCAATTGTGTAACTTTACTGTAAAAATAAGTAATAAAATCATACCATATGAAAAAGTAATTCGCTAAAATATATTAAAAGGTATACTATATTATTAGAGGACATTTATGAAATTTACATACTGGAAATTAAGAAATAAAATATTTATTATTACAATAGTGGTATTACTGGTTTCTTCATTTATTGTTTATTTTACTCTTTATCCATCGCTTTATCAATATTCCATGGGAGAAACTACTGTAACTATTGAATATGAATCTGATATTGTTTATGCTACTGAAAACATAAAAATTGATGAAGATTATTTGTTAACTCATATGTACACAGATGAAAATAGAGAAAGAGTAACATATACATTACAACTTACTGAAAAAGATATAGAAACTATTTTTTCAAATTTTGTTATAAGAGGATATTTTCTTAGTTTTAGAAAATATACAACGTTTACTACTAAATATGTTACAAGAAAACATATAGGGTATCCTGGGTATAGTTATTTCTCAGTTACTTATAATGGTGAAACAAAAAAAGTTGGTGGATACAATGCAATCTATATAAAAAGTTTTAATAAATTTTATAATTTTCTAATTGAATACATTGATGATATAAAAAACAAATAGATAATCACTAAATTCTAAATAATATGAATTCATAGTATAAAAGTATATTTACATTATTTTACTTATTTTTGGTATATTTTTTTTATAAAAAAATATATAATATATCTATGAAATATGCAATTGCTTTAGGTGGAGGCGGTGCAAAAGGAGCCTATCAAATAGGCGTTTGGAAAGCACTTCGTGAATTAGACATTGAAATTGAAACTGTGCTAGGCACATCTGTTGGTGCAATAAATGCAGCAGTTTTTGTAATGGGTAATTATAAGCAAGCAAAGAAATTATGGAAAGAAATGGATTATTCATCAGTAATATCTTTAGATGAACAACAAATAACATCTCTTAAAGATATAAATATAATGGGATTTACAAAAGATATTCTTCATAAGAGGGGAATTGATATTTCGCCATTGAAAGTACTATTACACAAATATATAAATGAGCAAATTATACGTGAATCACCAGTTGAGTTTGGTTTAGTTACAGCATCTTTGTCGAATATGAAACCATATGTTTTGTTTGAAAAGGATATTCCTGATGGTCAAATTGTCGACTATATAATGGCAAGTTCTGCTTTACCTATATTTCAAAAGCAAAAGATTGATGGTAATGTTTTTATTGATGGTGGATTTTATGATAATGTTCCTATTAAAGGATTAGTTGATAAAGGCCATAAAAATATTATTGCTGTAGATATTTCATGGCTTGGTATTCATAAAAAATATGATAGTAAAAAAGCTAATGTTATTTATATTAGAAATAGTGAGAGTTTAGGTGGAACATTTGAAATTTCAGATGAATTAGTCGAAAAAAACATGATTTTAGGTTATCTAGATGGTAAATTAGCAATGAAGCAGTATATTGGACAAAAATACTACATTAAAGAAGATAAAAGTAAAAATAAATTACTTTATCCGATCACTAAAGAAGAAATAAATATATTGTTTGCTCCTCTTAGAGGGTCCCATGAAGAAAATATTAAAAAGTATATTTTAAAAACGCTTAGAAAGCATACTGGATGTAAATTAACAGGAGATAATACAATTATCGCAGCCATGGAAGTAACAGCTGAAGTATTACATATTGAGAGACTAAAAGAATATACCATGGAACAATTACATGAAGAAATCATGAAAGAATACAAAAAACTGAAAAAAGCAGGAGATACTCCGCTAAAAGAATTATCCAAAAATTTATGGAAAAAGAAAAAAATGATTTTTAATGATAAAGCATTTAGTAAGATGTTTACTCCATATATAATAAAAGATGAAGAAGCACCTTCAATATTAATGCTAGTTACTTTACCAAAATTGTACATTACAAATTTATATTTATATTTATCACTATGGAGAACACAATCAAAATAAGGTTTATTTAAGCTAGTAAAAGGGTAATAGATAGTGAATAAAAGAAAAGAGGTAATTAATGGAAGTACTTAAAAAGAAAAAAGGCTTCATATGTGACATGGATGGTGTCATATACCACGGTAACAAAGTATTACCAGGCGCAAAGAAATTTGTAGAATGGTTACAAAAAGAGAAAAAAGAGTTTTTGTTTTTAACAAATTCATCAGAACGATCACCAAAAGAATTATCAGAAAAATTAGCTAGAATGGGAATAAATGTTGGAGAAGAACATTTTTATACTAGTGCTCTTGCAACGGCAAGTTTTATAGCAAATCAAAACCCAAATGCAACAGCATATATTATTGGCGAAGCTGGATTAATTAATGCAATGTATAATAAAGGGCTTACAATGAATGATGTAAATCCTGAATATGTTATTGTTGGTGAAACTAGAAGTTATAGTTTTGAAAAAATCGAAAAAGCTGTAATGCTTTTACAAAAGGGTGCAAAATTAGTAGGAACTAATCCTGACTTAACAGGTCCAACTGAAAAAGGCATTATGCCAGCGACCGGAGCACTAACAGCACCAATTGAAATAGCAAGTGGACGAAAAGCATATTATATTGGAAAACCAAATCCATTGATGATGAAACATGCACTAAAAAGACTAGGAACAGCTGTAAGTGATACTGTAATCATTGGCGATAGAATGGATACAGACATCGTAGCTGGAATTGAATCAGAACTTGAAACAGTATTAGTACTTACTGGCGTTACAACTAAAGAAGGTGTTAATGATTTTTCATATCGACCTAAATATGTATTAGAAAATGTTGGCGAAATAATTATATAAAAAAACGGTTCTTTAAACTAAAGAAGAAAATGATAGCATGAAATTTTCATGCTATTTTACTTTAGATGAAAGTTAAATTATCATATCTCAGTGCATGTACATGTTGTACAAAGCGTACGAGGTGTGCTACACTTAAAATAAGAAAGAAGGTGAACCAAATGGAATCAAGTTTAGTGTATGGCGTTTCAGAAACACGTACGTATATTTCTAGAATAATGAAAGATGCTACACATGGATTAATTTCGAAAATTCGCAATAAAGCTACTAATGAAGAAGTGTTTATGCTTAATAACAAGATGTTTAACGAACTTCTTGCACTTGTAGACGTTAAAAATATAATTGAGTATGATGAAAATTTAAAAATTTATACAGTATATAATGAGATGATCCCACAATTTTATGGAGAAGGTTCTACTAAAAAAGAAGCATTTGATAACATTTTTGATGAAGTAATTGAATTTATGGATGACTATAGAGAAAACATAGATATGTATTCAAGTATTTTTAATGGAATGCAACAATTTTTGCTAGGTTATCTTCTGCTAAAATTAGATGATAAAGAAAAAGTAAAGGAGATACTGAGAATTGCCTGATTCGATTACTCATGGGCAATTTAGACGATTCCTTAAAAGAAACCGTTTTTTTGCTACAGGAAAGAAGAAAAATAAGTATGTAGGTGTTTATAATGGTATTCGACGAATGGTTGTATTTCATTATCATAAAGATAACGACACAATACCAATGGGTACTCTTTCATCAATGGCTAAACAATTAGAAATGACGAAACAAGATTTGATAGATATCATTAAAGAAAGAGACAAATGATTTATATTACTAAAATTAATAGTAGGTGGTTTAATCCTTCCTTTGTAAGCAGTATTTTTAAGAGGGTTTTGTATATTTGTAATTAATTAGGGATTATCATTTCTTAGGAGGTTTATTTTGAATAGAAAAAAAGCACTAGAATTACTAAACCTTAGTGAAGAAGCGTCAAACAATCAAATATGTAAGAAATATGAAAATATTTTACGACAAGCTAAGTTTGATAAAACTATAGATACTAAATCAGTATGTGAAGCATATGATTTTTTAACAAGTAATTATAAAATTGAAAATAAAAGTGAGCTTAAAAAGAAATTTGAAAACTTTTGTTATTATCATTTGAAAATAGTTGTATTTATTACTGGAATAGTCATATTTATTTCATTATGTATAATTTTCATATCTCTTTATATTAAAGCAAATCCTAAACCTGATTTGACAATAGTTTTTGTAGGAGAGCACCTTATATCACAAGAACAAATAAAAGAAATTGAACATTACTGTATAGATGAACTACATTTAAAAGCTGTAGAGGTCAACTCCTATATAATTGTTGAAACAAAAACAGGTAATAATGGAGAATACACAATTGAGCAAATCATTAATTTAACAAGTCAAATAGAAACAGGGTTTGTTATTGCAAATGGTAGCTCTATACTAGAATTTGTAAAAGAAAGTATTATTGTAAGCTTTTCTCATATAGAGCTAAAGAAATTAAATATAACTAAAGACGATGATAGAATATATGAACTTTACAGTAATATCGGTGAATCAGTACCATATACTATAAAACCATATGGTACAGATATTTTTGGAATAAAAAACATACTAATAGATTATCCATACATTTCAATATTAAAAAGTAGTATGTTCGATAATGAAGTATATAGAATAATAAGTGATTTACTCGAAATAAATAAGCCTGTAAAGGTTTTAAATTAAAGGTAGAACAAGTTTATCTACAAGTTCTTCATCTACAGTTAAATTAATATTATCAAATAATTCCCATGTTTCAATATGCTCAATGGTTTCTTCAGGAGCTAATAAAATAATTGGTGATAGTGATTCTAATTCAATCATATCGTTTTTTGTATATGTTTCATAACTTGATCCTGAATAATCTGGATAAATAGCATCTTTTATATGTTTGAATTTTTTAATAAATAATTGATTAAAATTATTGTATGCAGCCCACCCAGGTGTATTTGATAAACCAATTTTAAATGGAGGTTCAAAAGTTGGATCTTGTTTAATAAAAATATATTTATTACCCCATGTTACTCTATGGTCATTTAATTTAGTGTATGGCCATAAAGATAACATTCTATTAGGCAATAAATTTGTATCTTTTTGTTCTTGTGGGATAATTTCTAGTCCACCAGGTGCCATTACAGTTAATGCCCATGCAGCTAATTCTATATCCCATAATCCTTTATTGGTTAAATAATGTTTTATAGTTACTTTTGTACTGTTTGAATCAAGAGTAACTTGTAAGTCTTTTTTTATAAAAGTGCTTTTTTCAGTAGCTTGAGAAATACTTACCCCATTTTCTATAACAGTAATATCAACTTTTTTATTATCAGGAGCATATGATCTAGGCATAGCCTCTGGTGAATGCCATAAACGATGGCCACCATATATATTCCATTCATCCCCACCTGTTAAACCGGCTGTATCATCAAAGATTTTCATATGATTCTCTTTACCAATAAATGAATAGTTAATTATCCGTGGACCTACTTCAGATGTAATTATTACTTGAACTTGATTATTTTCTATTTTATAGCAGTTTTCCCAACCAGCGTACTTTACTTTTTTAACTGTGGTCATAAAAAAAATCCTCCTTTTGAATGTATGATATAATCTTAACATAAATGACGTTTAAAGACATATTATTTGTAGACAAGTAGCTATTTAACCGTTATAATAAATCTTAAATTATTATGGAGATGATCATATGAAATTTACAAAAATGCATGGAATAGGCAATGACTATGTTTATGTTAATTGCTTTGA
>JAUUZV010000017.1 GCA_030592085.1 Clostridia bacterium
ATTGCAGGACAATCGTACTCATTTATGGATCCTTTAGCACAGCTCTGTGTATGCTTTTTCTTATTTAAAGCTGCATATAAGATATTTAAACCTTCTTTAGAAGTTCTAACAGAAAAATCGTTAAATCAACAACAAGTAAAAGAAATAAGTGAGGTATTACAAAAACATCAAAATGTTTGTGAATTTCATCATTTGCGAACAAGAAGGATTGGATCTCACCATGCAATCGATGTTCATGTATTAGTGAAAAGTGATTTATCAGTTACTGAATCTCATCAAATAACAATTGAGTTAGAAGAAAAGTTCAAACAATTACTTGGACAAGATACTATGATTTCTATTCATATTGAACCATGTGATTAACAAATTTATTAAGAATTCCTAATTCATCAACTAATTTAAAAACTGTATAACGGCTTCTATAATCTTTTGCATATAATAAAGCATCTTTAAGTAATGCTTTATCAATTGATAATTCTTTTGCAGTTGTAGCACCATTAAGCTCATTATAGTATTTTGATACTTCATTTCTTGTAGGTAAGAATAATAATTTATCTTTTATAGTGTTATACTCTTTTAAAAATATTGATATTCGTCGTTCTTGTTCAGTTAAAGTAATTGGTTCGTCAACATTGTTTTTAATAATCGATGGACCTATTTTTGGCCCATATGCTTTTAGAATAGCTTGTTCTCTTTGTAAAGGAGATTGCTGATTAGTAATAGTTTCACTAATAGAAAAAGAAGTAAAATCATAATTTAAAAATTCATGATACAAATCTAAGCAATAAAGTGTTGTAACACCAACTGCTTCTCCATGTGAAGGATGAGGTTGCTTAGCAATTAATTTTTTCATTTCAATAAAGTGGCCCATATTATGTTCATTAGATGCTGCAGGTCGTGAATCACCATTTAATAACATAGCTAATCCTGTGAGAAGTAAAGCTTCTAGTAATGATTTCACACCTTTTTTTGTTTTATTTTTTATTTCAATAATATTTGTTTCACAAAGAGAAATTGCCTCATCAATAATATCTATACAAAATGGACATATTCTTTCATCGTTAATGATACTTCCTAGTATCCAATCAGCTTTAGCAATATATTTTCCAATTACATCACCAAATCCTGCAAAAATCATCTCATCTGGAGCTTTTCTCATAATGTCTATATCAAAGACACATACTTCAGGATATTTTGCTGGTTTATTTATTTTTAAATCATCTTTTAACATTGGAGCTACTACAGATAAATAACCATCCATAGAGGGTGCAGTACCTACACTTACAAAAGGTAAGTTACAATTAAATGCTACATATCTTGTTAAATCATTAATTGTGCCTGATCCAAATGCAATTAAAAAATCACAATCACTATCAAGTTCCATCAGTATATCTCCTAATGCGTACTGATTTGGTTGTAAGTGACCGCTAATTGAAGGTATTGCTAATTTAACATCATATTTTTTTGAAAGTAAGGGTAAAATTTGTTTGCCATATAAAGTGAAAAGATTATTATCAGTAATAAGCAAGCATTTTTTACCAGTAATTCGTTTACTAATATATGAAGATAAATTCTTTAAAATACCACTGCCAATATAAATATCACTATTTATTTCTTGATGATGAGTACATGAACAGGTTGCTTGAGGAATTTTTAGTTTATTGTTGTCATAATATAGTTTCATTAATTTTTCTCCCTAGTGTTATAATATGATTATACAAAAAAAAACATAGGAGATAAACCATGGATTTTTCACAATTAATTAATCATCGTCAAAGTTGTAGGAATTATGAACAAAAAAAAGTTGAACAAGAAAAAATTATAACATGTCTAGAAGCAGCTAGAATGGCACCTTCAGCATGTAATTCACAGCCATGGAAATTTATTGTAGTAGATGAACCTGCACTTAAAGAAAAAATTGCAAAAGAAACACATGGAGTTATTGCAAAGTTTAATAAGTTTTCACATCGCGCTCCAATAATTGTTGTTATTGTTATGGAACAGGGGAACTTTAGTTCTAATTTAGGAACATTATTATCTGATAAAGAATTTGCATTTATTGATTTAGGAATTGCTGTAGAACATTTTTGTCTCCAAGCTACAGAACTTGGTTTAGGAACTTGTATTTTAGGGTGGAGCAATAATAAAGAAATTAAGCGATTATTGTCAATACCAAAAAATAAAGGTGTGGGATTGTTAATTACAGTTGGTTATCCTACAAATAGTGAAATAAGACCTAAAATGCGTAAGAAATTAGAAGAAATGAGCGAATATAACAAATATTGTAAATAAAAAAGGAAAACAAATAACTTTATAGAAATTACATATATTACCAATTATAAGGAGGTTATATATGAGCGATTTCAAGTATGAAATTATGGAACGATTAGGTGTGGTTTCTCAATCAAAAGGTGGGTGGACAAGAGAATTAAACATTGTGAGCTTTAATGACAAAGATCCACGGTATGACTTGCGTGACTGGGCTCCTGACCGAGGAAGCATGTCTAAAGGGTTTACCTTTAGCAAAGAGGAATTATTAATCCTAAAAGATTTATTAAAAGCAGTATCATAAAAAAAGCACCTTACCCAAGGTGCTTTTAAATGACAAAGAATTAAGTTATAATAATATTACTAAATATAAGGGGAACAATTATGCTCGATAAAAACACTATTAATGATGTATTATTGGCAGCAGTGTCAACTGGAGGAGATTTTGCAGAATTATTTATTGAAGATAATTTTAAGAATTCTATTAGTTACATAGATGGACAATTAGAATCAACTCAATCAGGAAGAGATTTTGGTGTAGGTATTAGAATTTTCACTGGAACAAATGCGATATATGCTTATACAAATAGCTTTAAGAGAGATGATTTAATTTTGACTGCTAAAAAAGCTGCAAGTGCTGTAACAGGTATAAAACGTGATATAACTTTTAATTTACAAACAAAAGAAATTGAATCTATTCATTCCTTTAAATTAATGCCACAAATGGTTGATAAAAAAGATAAATTAGATATTATGAAATTAGCTTATGAAACAGCTTATAACTATGATGAAGTTATTTCACAAGTTGCTATTGGTTATGCTGATCAAACGCAAAATATTGCAATAGCTAATACTGATGGACTATATGTAAAAGATCAAAGAGTATACTGTCTAATTACAATTAATTCTGTTGCTGAAAAAAATGGTGAAATGCAAACTGGAGGAAAACGACCAGGTAATATGGCAGGCTTTGAGTTTATTAAGAATTTAGATATAAAGGATTTAGCTACAAAGGCTTCAATAACAGCAAAAACAATGGTAAATGCTAGTTATATTGATTCTGGTACTTATCCTGTTATTATTGATAATGGTTTTGGTGGTGTTATATTCCACGAAGCTTGTGGACATGGTCTTGAAGCTACATCAGTAGCTAAAGGAACATCGGTTTTCTCAGGAAAAGTTGGACAAAAAATTGCTTCAGATATAGTTACTGCAATAGATGATGGAACCATGAAAAATCAATGGGGTTCAACTAATATTGATGATGAGGGAAGCGACAATCAACGCAGAGTTCTCATTAAAGATGGAATTTTACAAGGATATATGATTGATAGATTAAACGGAATGAGAATGAATATGCCTTCAACAGGTTCAGCTAGAAGACAAAGTTATCGGTTTGCACCTACATCTAGAATGTCTAATACTTTTATTACAAATGGTAAAAATACACTTGATGAGATTATAAGTGCAACTGATCATGGTCTATATGCTAAGCAAATGGGTGGAGGGAGTGTTAATCCAGCAACAGGTGAGTTTAATTTTGCTGTTTTAGAAGGGTACCTAATTAATAAAGGGAAAATTGGAAAACCTGTTAGAGGAGCAACCTTAATTGGAAAAGGTAATGAAATATTACATGATATTGATATGATAGCGAATAATCTAGATATGGATCAAGGAATGTGTGGTTCAAAAAGTGGTAGCATTCCTGCAAATGTAGGTCAACCAGCGCTAAGAGTTGCATCCATAACAGTAGGGGGTAGATAAAATGAGTGAATATAAAACATTAATCGAACAACTTTTTGTAAAAGCAAAAGCACATAACATACAAGATATGGAAGCATATTTCTCAGAAGGTGAAAATTTCTCAGTCAATATTTTTAAAGGAGAAATTGAAGATTATAAATTAGCAAATTCTATTGGATTAGGGTTTAGAGGATTTTATAATGGAAAAATCGGTTATTCATATACTGAAAAAGTATCATTTGATTCAATTGAACTATTAATCAAAGATGTTATTGAAAATGCAACCATAAATGATTCTGAGGATCAAGATGTTATATTTAAAGGGGCTTCACACTATAAAGAAGTAATTACATATAATAGCGAACTTGATTTGGTTAGTGAAAGCGAAAAGATAACTTTTGCAAAAGAAATGGAAAAATATGCTTATTCTTTGGATAGCAGAGTTGTAGCTTGCCAAGCATGTATGTTTTCTTCTGGCACATCAAATACTCTACTAATGAATAATAAAGGATTAACTTTACAAGAAAAATCAAATGGTGCATTTTCATATATTTATTTAGCAGTTTCTGAAGGTAATGAGATGAGTACAGGATTTGAATTTGTTATATCAAATGACTTCACTAAATATGACCCTAAGAAAATGGCGAAAAAAGCAGTAGATGAAGCTATTAAAATGCTTAATTCAAAAACCATAAAAACAGGCGAATACCGCATATTATTAAACAATAGAGTTTCAGCAGATTTATTAGGAGCAATTTCATCTATGTTTTCTGCACGTGCAGTTCAAAAAGGTGTTTCAATGTTAAAAGGAAAACTTGGACAAGTAGTAGCTAATCCATGTGTATCAATTATTGATGACCCATTCTTGATAAATGGAGAAGCAACTGCATCTTTTGATGGTGAAGGTGTTCCAACAGTGTATAAGGAAGTTATAAAAAATGGTGAGTTAACAACCTACTTATATAATTTAAAAGCAGCTAAAAAAGATGGAGTGGAATCAACTGGTAATGCATCTAGAGGATCATATAAATCAACAATTGGGATAGCACCATCAAATTTATATATTAAAGAAGGTACTAAAGACTTTGCACAATTAGTTAAGCAAGTTAGTGATGGATTATATATTACAGAATTATCAGGTATACACTCAGGTTTTAATGCTATTTCAGGAGATTTCTCTTTGGGAGCAAAAGGTTTCTTAATAGAGAAGGGTGAAATTACCAGTGCTGTAAATCAGATTACAGTGTCAGGCAATTATTTTACCTTACTTAATAAGATGATGGAAGTAGGAAGCGATTTAGCCTTTTCAACATCAGGAAATATTGGCTCTCCAAGTATTATTATTGAGAGTCTTGCAATTGCAGGGGAGTGAAATTGAAAAAAAAAGAAATTTTAGGAAATATTAATGGACTAAAAAAAAGTTATCTTGATGAATTACAAGCTATCTTTGATATTAGAAGTGATAATGATACATATGCTAGTGAAGAAATTGAAGTAATCTTAGCTTATGTATCTAGTCGAGTTAATAGAGAGATTGTAGTTTTTATTAATAACAATGGTATTGTTGAACAACTAGCTGTTGGGGATATAAGCTCAGCTTCAGTTTCTGAAAAAATAAGTAGGGGTAGTCGTTGTTTACATACTCATCCATCCTCAGATGGAAGATTATCTGCAATTGATAAAAATACTTTAGTTAAACTTCCAATTATAGCTATGGCTTCAATAGGTGTAACTAATAATCAAGTTGTTGATTTCTATGGTTCTTACATAAATAAAGAACAGATTGTAATAGAAATAGGTCCCATTAAAAGTGTAGTATATACTCAAGAATTCATGAGTGAAATTAATAAATTAGCAACAACAACTCGTAAACAAGAACTTACCCATACTGAAAGTGTTATTGCAGTTGGGGTTACAACTAAGAAAAGTAAAGCAAATTTAGATGAATTAAAAGAATTAATTGAAACTGCAGATGGAAAATGTGTTTATACTTTACATCAAAATCGAGAACAAATTGATAATTCATTCTATGTGGGAAAAGGTAAAGTAACTGAATTAGCTCATTTAGTAAGTTTATATAAAGCAGATACTATTTGTTTTGATGATCCCTTAACTATGAATCAGATAAGAAATCTACAAGAACATCTTGATGTTAAAATTGTGGATAGAAGTACATTAATACTAGATATATTTGCAAGTAGAGCTCACTCAAAAGATGGTAAACTTCAAGTTGAATTGGCACAATTATCACATATGCTTCCACAGTTAACAGGAAAGGGAACATCACTTTCTAGATTAGCTGGTGGAATTGGGACAAGAGGACCTGGGGAAAGTAAACTTGAAACAGATAGAAGACATATTTTACGAAAAATTAATTTTCTTAAAAAGCAATTAAAAGAAGTTGAAGTTAGAAGGCGACAATTAAGAGACAGTAGAAAAAATAATGATGTTTTTATGATAGCTTTAGCTGGTTATACAAATGCTGGTAAATCTACTTTACTAAATTACATTACAAATTCTGATGTATTTGTAAAAGATATGTTATTTGCTACTTTAGATCCATCTGTTAGAAAATTACAACTAAGTAAAGGTCAACCAGTTGTATTTATTGATACAGTTGGATTTATTAGTAAATTACCTCATGAATTGATAGAAGCTTTCAAATCTACTTTAGAGGAAGTAACAGAAGCTGATGTTATCCTTCATGTTTTAGATGGTTCAAATAAAAAAATGGAAGATCAAAGAGAAGTAGTTTATGAAATATTTGAACAAATTGGAGTTAAGTCTCCTGAAATACTAGAAGTTATTAATAAAATTGATGTAATTGATGAACATTGTGAAAATAGTAAAGAGCGAGCATATGTTTCTGCAATAACAGGTGAAGGAATAGATGAACTATTAGCAATAATAACTGATTTAATTGGTAGTAAGAAATCTTTTATTGTAAATGTTCCATATAATAAAGGAAAGCTGATTTCATATATACATGATAACTGCGACATTATATCAGAAAAATTCACAGAAACTAAAGTTATATTTAATCTTAAGACAAGTAAAAAAGTTATTAAAATAATTTCTAATCAACTTCCAGCTAATTCAGTTTCTTCTGATATACCTCTGTAGTGTTTTCTTTGAAAAAAAGATAACTAATATCCATTTCTAATGCACAGCATAACTTCTCAAGCACTTTGCAAGACGGGTTTACCTGACCTCGCTCAAGTTTGCTGATATAAACATTTGAAACACTAGCTAAATGTGCTAGAACTTCTTGTGTATAGCCTAATTCTTTTCTTTTGCTCCTAATAAGGTTTCCCCATATCTTATAAATGTTGTTCATATTAAAAGTGTAAAACATATTACAGAACAATACAAGAAATAATTACAATATTTATGTAAAATAACACTAAATGTATGATGAGCAATACTTAATGTATTCTACTTAATACTAATACGTTCCCTTATTATCCATGATGATTTCTTTTGTTTCTTTAACGAAGGTAGATTGTTTAATTCTTTTATTTAAATGTGATAAAAAGAGATCTTCATCAAAAGGAATAGAGATTTTACAATTTTCCCATGTTGAAAGTAAAAAAGCATTAGAAAGTGTTAAACTATTTATTCCTTCAATACCAGGAGCAATAAGTTTCTCAGATCCTAAAATTGTATTTATAAAGTTTCTCATAATCCCTTGGTGTTGTGGATTTTCTTTATCAATAGGTACAATTACATCCCAACACTCCGGTTGACCAAAACCACCTTTAAATTCTTTATTAAATTTTCGTTCACTAATTGTTAAACGTTTGAACGATAATTTATCATTTTCAATTACTAACTGTCCTTTGTCTCCACTTATTTCCAATCTATTGGTTCCAGGTGCTTCTCCTGTTGAGGTAATAAATACTCCTGTAGCTCCATTTTGGAATTCTACAAAAGCGGTTACATCATCTTCTACTTCAATATTATGATGCTTTCCAAAGAAACAATGAGCTTGTACACTAATTGGCATTCCACAAATCCATTGCCATAAATCTAATTGATGAGGGTCTTGGTTTAATAAGACACCGCCTCCTTCACCTTCCCAGGTAGCACGCCACCCTCCTGCATCAAAATAGCTCTGTGGGCGATACCAATTTGTTATAATCCAAATAGTCCTTTTTAGTTCACCTAACTCTCCAGATGAAATAAGCTCCTTTGCTTTTTTATAAACAGGATTAGTTCGTTGATTAAACATCATAGAAAAGATTAAATCATGTTTAATTGCAATTTCATTCATTCGTCTAACTTCTTTTGTATAAACTCCTGCTGGTTTTTCAAGTAACACATGATAATTATTTAAAAACGCTTGTATTGCATATTCAGGATGTGTATAGTGTGGTGTAGCTATGAGAACAGCATCAAAAAGTTTACTTTTTAAAAAACCTTCTATATCTGAAAAATATGAAATATTTTTTGGTAATTCATTACTAACATCTTTCATATCAAAAACCGCGGTTACAACTACATTTTCAATTGATCCTTCACTAATGTATTGAAAGTGAGATCGTCCCATTGTCCCGAAACCAATTATCCCTAATTTAACTTTTTTCATTATTTTTCACCTTGTAACTTATATCGATTTATTAGGTTATTATAACTCGTTGCTAAAGCATCAAAGGGAGAACCTTCACAAATATCTTGTTCTACGGCAATCCATTTAACACTAGTTTCTCTACATGCTTTAATTATACTATCCCATGATAGATTTCCTTCACCAATGGGAGAAAAAATTTGATCTCGACCATTCATGGCCATATCTTTAAAATGAATATATTCCATTCGTCCATTTACTTTTCTAATCCATTCTTCTGGATTTCCACCACCTGCTTGAACCCAATAGGTATCAAGTTCCATATCAAAACATGTAGAGTCTGATTCTTCTAATAGAATATCCATGATTAATCTACCATTAAATTTTTGAAATTCAAAATCGTGATTATGATACACTAATTTAAGTCCATTTTCTTTTAATTTAGCCCCTACTTCAGAGTATTCTTTTGCAAATTCAATAATACCTTTTTCATTTAGCCTGTACGATTCTGGCATCATGCCAATACCTACATATTTACAATTCCATAAATGATGATCATTAATAACTTTATTTATATTGTTTTTCAATAAATCAGGACTTGTGTGAGTCGCTGATAAAATCAATTGTGACTCGTCTAAACATTTTTTTACATAAGTAGCATCATCAAATCCTACTCCAGAGTATTGAAAGCTATCATATCCAATAGCTGCCACTTTATGTAATGTTTCTAAAAAATCAGATTTATTCTTTGTAAAATCTCTCAATGTATATAATTGTGCTGATAACCTTAACTTGTCCATAAAAGCCCTCCAATTTATCTAATATAAATATTGTACTGTTTACAGTGAAATTTATCTACACATTTTTATTATTATTCTATATAATTTATATGAAAGAAAAGGAGCCTTCTATGAAAAGAATATCAGTAATTGTATCACTTGTATTATTTTTATCATTATTACTATCAGCATGTAGTAAACAGATTGATAATAATAGACCTACTTTACAAGAGGAAATTTCTACAATTGAGCAAGCTAAACAAATTGATTTAACAGCTTTAATATGGGGACAAGATACTAATTCTGAAATTGAAGATCTAGCTACTTTTATTGAAAATGAATATAATATTGATTTGCAAATCAATTTAATTGACGATTATGATTTAACTGGTTCAAAAACTTCAAAATTACTTAATGAAACAGAAGAAGGCGGTTTATTCTTTTTTTATTTTACTAATCTTGATAATTTAAAGGAAATGGCAGATAAAGGAGAAATTTTATCTTTAACAGAAGCTTTGAAAAACAATGATACATTTAAAGCGTTACCAGATGAAATGAAACAAATGTATTCCATTGGAGATGATGATATTTGGGCAATTTCTAGAAGTTATTCTCAAAATATTTATGGTAGAGTATATAAAACCGAGTATCTAGAGCAAGCGTCAGTGGAAGTTCCAAATAATTTAGCTGAACTATATGATGTAACTAAAAAATTAAAACAACTTAATAATGAATCTGTAGGATTGGTGTATTATAATCCACTATCGCTAAATGATATTTTTTATGCTAATGAAGTACCATTAGCAATGAGTCATACAGGTTATAATATTACTAGTATAGTGTTTAATGATAAAACACAGTCTTTTGAAGATAGTATGAATAAAGAAAACATGAAAGAAACACTAAATTATATTGCTAATTTATTTAGTGATAAGCTTATAACAGTTACAGGTAATTATCGTTCAAGAGGGATTCCAACTGTAAACTCTCTAAGTGGTAATGAAAATTATACAAATGCCTATGGACTAATACCAACACAGTTTTTTGGGAATCCAGAATATGAAATTATATATGGAGTAACAGGTTCAACTAATATAAATATTAATCCATTACAATATAATTATACAAATGGTTATTATGTTCTTTCTTCAAAAACTAAAGATGCAACTAATGTTATTAATTCTTTTGTATCAATATTTTATGGTGATGTAAAAGGATATGTGGCATCTGTTTATGGAATACCAGGTGAGGTTTACAAATTCAATGGAGATTCTGTTAATATACTTGATAATGATTTTTTTAGTAGAAGTAGATTTCCTATTGTGGGGGAAAATCCATTAATAAATTTTTCTAATATGGATATTACAGCTAGTAATGATTTAATACCACAGCTTGAAAGTTATAGTAATTCAATCAATGAAAAAAATATATATATTGAGCAAGGGCTTATATCGTCAAAAATGATTAGACTTTCAACTGAGTTAGCTTATCCATTGGTGTTTCCTAGCCTAGATGATTATGCATTAAGCAATCCTGCTACATTACTATTAGATGAAGTATTACAAAGCGCTTTTAGAGGGTTTGTTAGCGCGGATGATGCCATAAAAGAATATCAAGAAAAAATGAGACAACTTGGACAACAAGAAGTTTTAGATAAATTAAATGAACAATTAGGAATAACAACTTCCTATAAATATTAAGGAGAAAATCATGAAAGTAAAATTATACAACGGGAAAGTAATTACACCATATAGAATTATTGAAAATGGTAACGTTATTATTGAAGATGATAGAATTATTTACGTAGGGAAAAATGATGATACTTTGGAGTATGACAAGTTAATTGATGCTAAAGGGCAATATATTTCACCTGGTTTTATAGATATTCATGTTCATGGAGGTGGAGGATCTGACTTTATGGATGGAGAAGTAAGTGATTTTATAACTCCTTGTGTAACACATGCTAAATATGGTACTACTTCAATTGTTCCCACATGTACATCATCTCATATTAGTGATTTAAAGAAATCCATAGAAGCTTATGAAATAGCTAAAAATGAGTCATACAAAGGTGCTAGAATGTTAGGATTACACTTAGAGGGACCATACTTTTCTTATGAACAACGTGGGGCACAAGATCCTAGATATTTAAGAGACCCTCAAAAAGAAGAATATGAAGAAATCTTATCATGGACCGATGATATCATAAGATGGTCACTAGCTCCTGAATTAAATAATGCTAAAGAGTTTTGTCTTGATTTACTTAAAAAGGGAATTATCCCAGCAATTGGCCACTCTAATGCAACATATGAACAAGTTTTAGAAGCATATGAATGGGGATATGAATTAGTTACCCATCTATATTCTGGATGCTCAATTATGAGAAGAGAGAATGCCTATAGAGTAGCAGGTGTTGTTGAAAGTGCTTTTTTAATTGATGGAATGAATGTTGAAATCATTGCTGATGGTAAACATCTACCAGCTAGTTTATTAAAATTAATTTATCAGAATAAAGGATGTTCTAGAATTTCATTAATTACAGATGGAACTAGAGCCTCAGGTGACCCAACATTAAAAACTATTGTTGGAAGTAAAAAAGATGGTATTAAAGCCATTGTAGAAGATGGCGTTGCTAAGTTACCTGATCGTTCAGCTTTTGCAGGAAGTGTATCAACAACTGATAGATTAGTTAGAACTGTTATTAATATTGCTGAAATTCCATTAACTAAAGCAGTAGAAATGGCAAGTGCTTCACCTGCTAAAATGATGAATGTATATAACCAAACAGGAAGTTTAAGCCCTGGTAAAAAGGCTGATATAATTTTCTTTGATGATAATATATCTGTTAGTATGACAATGGTAGATGGCGAAATTATTTATAAAAAATAGGAGAGGGTTTCTTTACTTTGTTTTTTGTGCAGTTTTAACACTCATATACGCGGTTTCTTGTTCTTGTATAAGTAAAGTGGTATGATATATGTACTTTCTAATTAACCTGAATTAAGAAAAAGGAGGAATGTCATATGAAAAAGATTAGTGTATTATTAGCTTTTCTGTTGATTTTTGTATTTGTTTTTTCAAGCGCGTATGCACACCCATCCTTTATAGGTAATACAAATAAAAAAATTATAGTTTTTGATGAAAAAATTACAACTACTTCACAAAAAGAAGCTATAATTAACAATTCAGATGGAGTTGTAGTAGGCCATCTTAAAATAATAAATGCAGTAGTTGCATACTTACCTGATGTAGCTATTGAAAAATTATTAAAAGATGAAAATATTATACGTGTAGAAAATGATGAAATCATTACTATGGACGTGAAACCAATAAAAACACCTAAACCAACAGAAGAACCACTTCTCGAGGTTTTACCATGGGGAATTGATAGAGTAGAAGCTGATTTAGCTTGGAGTATAATTGGATCATCTACCATTAAAGTTGCAGTTTTAGATACAGGGATTGATTTAGACCACCCAGACTTGATTGGAAATGTAATAAATGGCTATAATGTTATACTACCTAGGAAGACTGCAAATGATGACAATGGTCATGGTACTCATGTAGCAGGAATTATTGCAGCAGTAGATAATGAATTTGGTGTTGTAGGTATAGGACCTAATTTAGAAGTCTATGCAGTAAAAGTATTAGATAGAAGAGGTAGTGGAAGCACATCAACTGTTATTGCAGGTATTGAATGGGCTATTGATAATGACATGGATGTAATTAACATGAGTCTTGGAGGAGGGGGAACTCTTTCTCTACATGAGGCTGTTATAAAAGCATATAATGAGGGTATTGTACTAGTGTCATCTGCAGGTAACAGTTATGGAGGAGCAGTAGGTTATCCAGCTGCTTATCCTGAGGTAATAGCAGTTTCTTCAACAAATATAAATAATGAATTATCACTATTTTCTTCAGTAGGAGATGAGGTAGATATAGCCGCTCCTGGAGAAGCTATTTATTCAACATACAAGAATGGTAAATATGCAACTTTGAGTGGAACATCAATGGCTTCACCACATGTAGCAGGTGCAGTAGCTTTAATTATTGGAGATATGATTGATGCAAATCCAAATGCAATAATTAGTCCAGATGAAGTGTTAACAAGATTAAAGACAACTGCATTAGATTTAGGAGACGAATTTGAGGACCCTAATTTTGGCGCTGGTTTATTGAATGTTTTCAAAGCTTTAAGTGGATATTAAAAGAAGGGAAATTAGTTATTAGAACTCGTTATAAAAAGCGGGTTCTTTTTTTAGATTCATATAGTTTAGTTTATACCGTGTACAACACACATAATTTAATATATAATGTTTCATAGCAATATTATTACCAGATACTAATTATTGCAAATAATGATTATCACATATTTTTAATTATAAATATAAGGAGAGTAACTAATGAACTATTACTTAACAGAAGAACAACAGATGATAAAAGAGTTAGCAGCTAAAATTGCGGATGAAAAAGTTAAACCTGTTGCAATAAAGTATGACGAAGAGGGAACATTCCCACATGATATAGTTAAGATACTTGCAGATTCCGATCTTTGTGGTGTATATATTAGCGAAGAGTATGGAGGATTTGGTGGTGGCATTTTTGAAATGGCACTTGTTGTTGAAGAATTAAGTAGAGCTTGTGGCGGTATTGCATTATCTTTTGCAGCATCAGGATTAGGTGCATTTCCAATAATTCTTTATGGAACAAAAGAGCATAAAGAAAAATATCTTCCACAAATTGCATCTGGTGCTAAACTTGCAGCCTTTGGTCTTACAGAGGCAAATGCAGGAAGTGATGCAGCTGGTATTCAAACAACTGCAGTACTTGATGGAGATGAATATATTCTAAATGGTACAAAACAGTGGATCACAAACGGTGGAGAAGCAGATATTTATACTGTAATTGCTTGCACAAATAGAGCAAAAGGTGCAAGAGGTTTTAGTGCTTTTATTGTTGAAAAAGGAACACCTGGTTTTTCTTTCGGCAAAAAAGAGAATAAAATGGGAATAAGAGCTTCTGTAACAAGTGAACTAGTATTTGAAGATTGTAGAATCCCAAAAGAGAACTTACTTTCTAAACCAGGCATGGGTTTTATTGTAGCAATGAAAACATTAGATAGAACACGTCCAGGAGTTGCTGCACAAGCACTTGGAATTGCACAAGGAGCATTTGATGAAGCATTAAAATATTCAGGTGAGAGAGTACAATTTGATAAACCTATTTCATCTTTCCAAGCTATTCAACATATGTTAGCTGATATGGCCATACAAATTGAAGCCGCACGATGTCTTGTATATCAAACATGTAAATTAGTTGATAGTGGAGCAAAATCAATATCAAAAGAATCTGCAATGTCAAAAGTTTTTGCTTCAGATACTGCTATGAAGGTTACCATTGATGCTGTTCAGGTAATGGGTGGTTATGGTTATATGAAAGAATATCCTGTAGAAAAAATGATGAGAGATGCTAAAATTACACAAATATATGAAGGCACAAACCAAATACAACGAAATGTTATAGCATTAGAACTTATAAAAGAACAAAAATCAGGAAAAAAAGTTAACTAAAGGAGTATAGATTTGAACATAATAGTATGTGTAAAACAAGTTCCTGCAACGAATGAAGTAAAAATGAACAAAGAAACAAATACAATAATTCGTGAAGGGATTGAAGCAATAATAAATCCATTTGATACTTATGCAATCGAAGAAGGTGTTCGTATAAAAGAAAAAACTGGTGGAAAAACCACAGTACTTAGTATGGGAATTCCTAGTGTTGCTGATTTATTAAAAGAAACATTGGCAGTTGGAATAGATGAAGCGGTTTTACTAAGTGATAGAACTTTTGCAGGAGCTGATTCACTTGCAACATCATATGCTTTATCAAAGGGAATTGAGCACATTGGTGATTATGATCTTATTGTTTGTGGAAAACAAGCAATGGATGGAGATACAGCACAAGTAGGTCCAGGACTTGCTGAAAAACTTGGTATACCTCATACCACTTATGTTAGAAAAATAGAAGAAATTAATGATAAATATATTAGATGCCAGCGTATGACAGAAGATGGTTACGATATTATTGAGATGCCTCTTCCTGCTGTAATCACAGTTGTTAAAGAAATAAATGAGCCAAGACTTCCATCTTTAAAAGGAATGATGAGAGCTAAAAGAGCAGTTGTTACAGTATTAACTGCTAAAGATATTGGCGCTGATAGCGATTTATGTGGCCTCAAAGGTTCACCAACCCAAGTGGTTAAAACATTTGTACCTGTACATGATGTGCAAAGTGAAATGATAGAAGGCGAACCTGAAGAACAGGCAGAAAAACTTGCGAAAAAACTGCTGTCAATGCAGTTTAATACAAGTGACTCTACGGAGGTTATATAAATGGCTAGTATAAAAATAATTAAAGATAAATGTGTAGGTTGTAAACTATGTGTAGGTTCATGTCCATTTGGAGCTATTGAAATGGTGGATAAAAAAGCGGTTATTCTTGAAAACTGTACATTATGTTCCATATGCGTAGAATCATGTAAATTTGATGCAATAGATTTTCAAAAAGACGAAGTTTCAAATGCCGTTGATATTTCACTATATAAAGGTGTTTGGATTTTTGCAGAACAAAAAAATGGTGAACCTGAATCAATATCATATGAACTTTTAGGAGTTGGACGAAAACTTGCAGATGATTTAAAAACATCACTTTTTGCGATTATAATCGGCGATGAGATTGAAAACGCAACTAAAAAACTAATAGCATATGGAGCTGATAAAGTTATAATGGTAGAAGATAAATCACTTAATTATTATAACGATGAATCATATACAGATATATTTGTACAATTAATAAAAGAAAATAACCCTGAAATAATTTTATTAGGTGCAACCGCATATGGGCGCTCATTAGCTCCTAAAATTGCATCAAGAATAAATACAGGATTAACTGCAGATTGTACTAAATTAGAAATTGATTTAGAAGATGGAAAATTACTACAAACCAGACCAGCTTTTGGGGGCAACCTTATGGCAACCATAATATGTCCAAAGCATAGACCGCAGATGGCTACTGTTAGACATAAAGTAATGAAAGAGCTTGAGCCTGATGAAAAAAGATTAGGTGAAGTGATAAGGCCAAATGTAAATATACCAACAGATCTTAAAATAAAAGTAAAAGATGTTGTCTCTACTATTACTGAAAGTGTATCTCTAACTGAAGCTGATGTAATTGTTTCAGGTGGTAGAGGAATGGGTGACCCTAAGAATTTTGAACTTATATCAGAACTTGCAAATGTTTTAGGAGGTGCAGTTGGTGCATCACGTGCTACTGTTGATGCTGGGTGGATTGGATATAGTCATCAAGTAGGGCAAACTGGACAAACTGTAGGACCAAAAGTATACTTTGCATGTGGTATATCTGGTGCGATTCAACATATAGCTGGAATGTCCTCATCAGATACAATTATTGCAATTAATAAAAATCCAGATGCACCTATCTTTAAGGTAGCAACATTTGGTATTGTTGGAGATGTATTAGAAATATTACCACTACTTATTAAAGAATTTAAAAAGGCATAATTATTGTAAGGAGAAACAAAAAAATTGTCACCACTTAAAAAAAGTATAGAAACTCTTAATATTAATGATTATGAAATTTCTGTGGTATATATTTTTTCAAAAAGAAAGAGTTTATTATTAACATTAAAAAATGAAGATACTATTGAAGTTAAGGTTCCACGTTTTATTTCTATAAAAAGGGCTAGAGAATTTGTTTTAAAAAAGAAATCGTGGATTATTAAAAAAAGAGATCAATTAATAAAAATACCTGACAATCAACTATACTTTCTTGGACATTTATATCAAATTTTAAAAAGTGACTGTGAAAATATACATTTTCTTGGAGAAAATATTATTATACCTATATCATATTCAGTTGAAAAAATTTCTAATTGGTATAAAGAACAGTCTACTTTAGTGGTTAACGAGTTATATCAAGAAATTATTTTTGAAAAACAACCACAAATAATAAAAGTAAAAAAGCAAAAAAAGAGATACGGTAGTTGCACTTCTAAAGGCAACATTTATATTAATTCACATATTTCAATGTGTCCAAAACCTGTTATAACTTATATTCTATATCATGAACTGTGCCATTTAATTCACATGAATCATTCTAAAGATTTTTATGATTTATTAAAAAAATACTGTCCCGATTATAAGAAACATAAAGAGTGGTTGAAAAATCATAGTTTATTATTACACGATAATATATAATTACTTTTATATTTATAAGTATTTATAAAAGGGGTAAAAAATGGATATAGATAAAGTAGGTATTTCAAATAAAATATTAATTGGATTTTCATTTTTATGTATGGCAGTCTTTGGGTTTTTATCAAGTACACAAGGTGTAGTACTTCCTGTTATAAAACAACAATTTAATATTTCATTTACTACAGTTGGTCTTATTTTATTTTTCTCTTCAATTGGTTATCTATTTGCAACTTTTTCAGGTGGTTTTTTACTTAGAAGATTTGGATATAAAAAAATAATGGTTATAGCTTTTACTATCCTAATATCTACTTCTGTTTTATTTTTCATTTCAAAAGTTTTTTTTCTCATCGTAATTGGATTTTTCTTAATGGGATTTAGTTTTGGGTTTTTTGAAGTTGCAGTAAACTCACTGGTTGTTAGTTTAATTATTAAAAATACAGTAATATTAATGAATTTCACTCATTTATTTTATGGGGTTGGTGCAAGTGTTGGCCCTATTTATGCAAGTAAAGTAGTTAATAGCTCACTTAATTGGAGTATGTTGTACATATTTTTCTCAATTTTATTAATTGGAGCTATATTTTTTATATTAATAATTAAATTTCCAAAGATTAAGAGTGGAGAAAATGATAGCTCAATTTTTAATTTTTCGATTTTTAAAGATAAAGTTATTTGGTTGTTTTCAATAATGCTAGGACTAACCTTAGCTGTAGAAATGAGTATAACTAGCTGGTTAGTAAATTACTTAACATTTTCAAGGAACCTAACAACTAATGAAAGTTCGTTATATATAACATTATTTTTTGTGTTTTTTACATTTGGACGATTAGTTAGTGGATTTATTGCTAAAAAAGTTGGCCATTTTACTATTGTTATTTGGTATTTTATTGGTTCAACAATAACACTTCTAACAGCTTCTCTACTTGGAAATTCATTTATATTCCTATTCTCTATTTCAGGATTTTTTATATCAGTATTTTTCCCTGTAATTATGGTAATTATTGCAGAAAAATATCCAAAAAGCATAACATCAATTTTAGGATCAATTATTACTTTTGCAGGAATTATTGGAATGGTTTTAGTTTTTTTAATTGGCAAAGTAAATGACTTGTTAGGAGTATTTTATAGTATGCTAGTTATTGTTATCTATAGTATAATTGGTCTAGGATTAACAATCTATATTAGTAAAATGAAAGAAATGGCCAAAACG
>JAUUZV010000174.1 GCA_030592085.1 Clostridia bacterium
AAAATCATTTGGTTGTACAAGAGAAAACAAATCAATGGCTTGTTGATATTCTTTAGCTTCATAAAAAGACTCTGCTTTTATAAAAAATTGTCTTCCATCATATAATAAATGAATAATTTCTTGTTTACTACTTGTATTTAATTCATGTTGGCTAATGGTTTCAATAACAGCTAAAGTATATAAGGCATTTTCGTAAGTACAATTATCTTCAATATAAGTATGTTCAATTATTGAAAATCCTTCTACCAAAGAATCATTTGATAACATAGAGTAAAAATCTCTAAATAATATAATCTCTTCATCATCATTATTTCCATTTTTTAGTGTAAGAGGAATAAAATCTAAGAATTGATCATTAATAGAATCGCTAATTTTTTTTAATTGCTTAGAATCTTCATTTAATTGTTCGGTTATTGCGAAATATGTTAATGAGGCTTTTGTCCCTTCATAATTATTAATGGATTCAATTAATGAATCAACTTCACTATCATAAGAGCTTTGATTATTATTGTTGTCAATTAATAAGGCTCCTACATATAGTAATAATACTAACATGGCAAATATGCCTAATCCTATATAGATTTTTTTCATTGAAAAAGTTTTTTTTGATTTCACGTTTGAGTACCTTTCTGTTGTTTTATCTTCTTAATTGTATCAGCAAATGAGAATTTTAAAAGGATTGGAGTTAAAATTGATGTTAAAATAACCATAATTGCAACTGGTGCAAAGAATGATGAAGGTAAAAGACCAGATGATACACCTTTGTTAGTTACAATTAGTGCAACTTCACTTCTAGCAATCATACCAATACCAATTTGCAATGATTCCTTATTATTTAACCCACTTAATCTTGCACCAAGTCCACCACCAATAATTTTAGTAATAATTGCAACACCTATTAATGCCAATGTAAACCATAACATTTGTAATGTGAAAGATTCTATTTCAATACTCAAACCTATGCTAGCAAAAAACAATGGACTTAACATCATATATGATAGAATTTCAAATCGTCTATGTATATAACTACTGTGAACTGTTTTAGAAACAATTAAACCTGCAATAAATGCACCGGCAATATCAGCCACTCCAAAGAACTTTTCTCCAATATATGCTAAGAATAGACAAAATCCAAATGCAAATAATGGAAAACGTCTTTTTTTCTTATGCATTCTTGAATAACTATTAAACATTTTATTAAAAGGAATTCCAACAATTAAAGCAACAAAGAAGAAAGCGACTATTTTTATGATAACAGAACCAACTGATCCTTCAGAACCAGAACCTGCAAATCCTGTGATAACTGTAAGAATAATAATTCCTAAAATATCATCTAAAATAGCAGCACCTAAAATAATAGTTCCAACTTTTCCTTTAAGTTTTCCCATTTCTTTTAATGTTTCAACTGTGATACTTACACTAGTAGCAGTTAATATAACACCAATGAATATGTTTTGTAGTAGTGGTTGAAAGGACATGTTAAATGCTGAAGCAACTAGAAAACCACCAACTAATGGAAAAGTAACACCTAAAATCGCAATGATTACTGCAGCTTTACCTGCACTTTTTAGCTCATTTATGTCAACTTCAAGTCCAGCTGAGAACATAATAACAATTACACCTAGTTCAGCAAGTGTTTTTATAAAATCAGAATCACCAATAACACCTAAGAATGCAGGTCCTAAAATTAATCCAGCTAATAGCGCTCCAACAACTTGAGGTAGATGAAATTTCTTAGTAATAACACCAAGTAATTTAGTTGATAATAGTATAATGGCAAGATCTAGAAGGAATTCAACTCCAAGCATTCAATAAGCACTCCAATCTGATAAAAATCTATTGTAAAATATAACATAAAACTATTATAAATAGCAAGTTCATCTGTTATATTATATCAAATCATAATATAATAACAATTGAAAGAAGAGGGAATTATGATTTTAACAGCTTCGTGTATATTTGGCGTAGAGTCAGTACTATCATCAGAGATAAAAAAACTTGGATATGAAATCCATAAAGTTGATAATGGCCGAGTATCTTTTATTGGTGATCAAGTAGCAATTGCAAGGTGTAATATTCATCTAAGAACTGCTGGACGAATTTTTATTAATTTAGGAACATATGACGTTGTTACATTTGATGAACTTTTTGATCATGTTCAAAAAATCAACTGGGGATCATATATTGAAAAGAATCATAGAATTGTAGTTAAGGTATCATCACTTAAATCAACATTAACTTCTGTGCCAGCTTGTCAGTCAATTATTAAAAAAAGTATTATTACTAGATTGCAAAAAAAATATGATAATTTACCAGAAGATGGAGAGCGATTAATTGTATCTGTTTACATTTTAAGTAATAAAGCAACAATATTTATTGATACAACTGGAACTAGTCTTCATAAAAGAGGATATAGAATTAGAAATTATATTGCACCACTTAGTGAAACTATTGCAGCATCATTAATATTATTATCATATTATAGAAGTGGTAAAATTTTATTAGATCCTTTTTGTGGCTCTGGAACCATACCAATTGAAGCTGCAATGATTGCAAAGAATATTGCACCAGGAGGAAATCGATCTTTTGATGCAAAACATTTTTCATTTATTGATTCTGCAATATGGAAACAAGCATATGAAGAAGCTTATGATTTAGAGAACAATTATGAAGGAATTACAATTTACGGTTCTGATATAAATAAAAATGCTATTGAAATGAGTAAGTTTCATGCTAAACGTGCTAATGTTAACCAATATATAAATTTTAAAGTAAGCGATGTTAAAAATGTAACAAATGATGGCGACTACGGTATTATTATTTGTAATCCACCATATGGCGAGAGAATGTTAACTGAGCAAGAAACAGCGATATTATACAATGATATGTCTAACTCCTTTCAAAAATTTGATACATGGTCAAAATATATTTATACTGCATATCATAATTTTGAAGGAGTATATGGTGCAAGAGCTCACAAACGAAGAAAAATATTTAATGGGAAAATAAATTGTACGTATTATCAATATTTCGGGCCAAAACCCTTGACGGTTAATGACTAATTGATATAAAATAAGAACATCAAATTTCAGGAGGGGAAACAATGAATAAAACTGATTTAGTAAAAGCTGTTGCCGATTTAACAGGTCTTACAAAAAAAGACGCTGATACTGCATGTGCTGCTGTATTTCAAGTTATTACAGACACATTAGTGGATGGAGAAAAAGTATCATTAATAGGCTTTGGAACATTTGAAGTTAGGGATAGAGCCGCTAGAATAGGATTAAATCCTGCTACTAAGGAAAAAATCCAAATAGCCGCTTCTAAAGCACCTGCTTTTAAAGCTGGTAAAGCGCTTAAAGCCATCGTCAACCATAAGTGATAAAAGCGAGTCTAACGACTCGTTTTTTTTTTCATCGAAGTTTCATCTATTAGGATTTGTTATGAAAATTATTCAATCTACTAAAATTGTTGAATGTGTACAAGAATTATGTACACAATCATGTTGTATTTTGCCTAGTAAAGTTATCGAAACTTACAAGCAAGCAAAAAATAATGAGACTAATAGTATTGCTAAAGAAGTATTAGGTCAATTAATTGATAATGCTTCTTTAGGTGCGAAAGAATTAATTCCTGTGTGTCAAGATACAGGAATGGTTATTGTGTTTGTTACCATGGGAAATCAAGTGCAAATACAAGGTTTATCAATTTCTGATGCAATAAATCAAGGAATTGCTAATGGTTATAAAAAAGGATATTTAAGAAAATCAATAATAAAAGATCCTTTAAATAGAGAAAATACCAATGATAATACTCCTGCAGTTATATATTATGACATGATAAAAGGAGATAAATTATCAATTGATATATTACCAAAAGGTTTTGGTAGTGAAAATATGAGTGCTATAAAAATGCTAAAACCTACTGATGGAGTATTAGAGGTTGAAAAATTCCTAATTGAGACCGTCAAAAATGCAGGACCTAATGCATGTCCACCATTTTTTATTGGAGTCGGTTTAGGTGGAACAATGGATAAAGCAGCTGTACTATCAAAAAAAGCACTTTTACGTGAGGCTGGTTCAATACATCATAATGAATTTTATAAACAATTAGAAAGTGACTTATTAGATAAAGTAAATAAAATACCTTTTGGGCCTGCAGGATTTTTAGGGAAAACAACAGCATTTAATGTTTTTATTGAAGCTTATCCTACACATATTGCAGGTTTTCCAATGGCAATAACAATTTGTTGTCATTCTTATCGACATAAAGGAATTACCTTATGATTAAATTAACATCACCATTTATAGATGTTAGTACTTTATCAGTAGGCGACAAAGTTCTTATATCAGGTAAAATATTAGTTGGAAGAGATCAAGCTCATTTACGTATGTCTGAGTATTTTTCGATACATAATAAACTTCCTGTATCTGTTAAGAATGCAGCTATTTATTATGCAGGACCTAGTCCTAAGAAACCAGGTGAAATTATTGGATCAATTGGACCTACTACTAGTAGCAGAATGGACAAGTTTACTCCTCTCTTATTAGAGCAAGGGTTAAAGGTAATGATTGGCAAAGGAAAAAGAAGTGAAACTGTAATTAATAGCATAATATCTAATAAAGCAGTTTATATAGGAGTAACTGGTGGAATAGGTGCATTAATATCAAAAAAGATTAAATCACAAAGAATTGTTCTTTATGAAGATTTACAAGCTGAAGCATTACTAGAAATAGTTGTTGAAGATTTTCCAGGTATTGTTATAATAGATGCTAAAGGTAACAATTTATACGTATAAAAGGAGAAAAAATGGCAAAGATTATAATGAAAACACCATTAGTTGAAATGGATGGAGATGAAATGACTAGAGTCATCTGGGCGATGATTAAAGAAAAACTTTTATTACCATATATTGATTTGAAAACAAAATATTATGATTTAGGGTTAGAAAAACGAGAACAAACTAATGATGAAATAACTATTAAAGCTGCAAACGCCATAAAAAAATATGGTGTAGGTGTTAAATGTGCAACTATTACACCTAATGCTGATAGAGTAAGTGAATATAATTTAACAACTATGTGGAAAAGTCCAAATGGAACAATTAGAGCAATATTAGATGGTACTGTTTTTAGAGAACCTGTTATTGTTAATAATATTACTCCATTTG